>NUMR01000062.1 GCA_002578045.1 Bacillus cereus | reverse complement strand
CCGATTGGTGTGGGCTCATAATCAGTGGGGGATGGACAAAACCTCCACTGATTAAAGTTTCACTTTATTAGAAGGAATAGAGATAAAAAATAATCTGTGAATTAGGAAGATATTGAATGCTTCCAGCGAACACTCTTTCTTAATGTTAGGCTATTTGGAAAAGTGACTTCAATATTTTTAAATAAATCAACGGGAGAATTGAAAGGCAGGAGAAAGTAACATGTCAGAAAATTATCGTTCTCGAGAGGAGCGACGACAAGTTCAAAAGAAAAAACAGCCAGCTTCTAAAAAAACAAAACCAAAAGGTAAAACATCGTTTTTTCGCAAGTTTTTAATCACTTGTTTACTACTTGGTATCGTAGGTTTAGTCGCAGGGGTTGCTACCTTTTTCGTTATGATAAAGGATGCGCCGAAACTGGAAAAAGAAAAACTTGTTAATCCGCTATCCTCAAAAATTTATGATAAAGACGGGAATTTGGTATATGAATATGGAAAAGAAAAAAGGACGAATGTTACGTATGATCAAATTCCTAAATTAGTTGAAAATGCATTTTTAGCTACGGAAGATGCACGCTTCTATGAGCATAGCGGCGTAGATTTTAAAGGTACAGCCCGTGCGGTTTTAGTTAGTCTTAAGGGGGATTACGGTTCTCAAGGTGGAAGTACAATAACGCAGCAAGTTATTAAAAACTACTTCTTATCAATGGATAAAACACCAAAACGTAAGGCGCAAGAAGTGTATTTAGCGTATAAGCTAGAACAACAATATTCAAAACATGAAATATTAGAGATGTACTTAAACAAAATTAATTTAGGAAACCGTTCATATGGAATCGCAACAGCAGCACAAAACTACTACGGTAAAGAATTAAAAGATTTAACATTACCAGAAGTTGCGATGCTTGCAGGTCTACCGAAAGCACCAAATAACTATGATCCAACGAAACCAGAAAATGTTCAAAGGGCAACAGAAAGAAGAAATGTTGTACTAGGATTAATGAATCGACATGGTTATATAACAAAAGAGGAAATGGAAAAAGCCTCACAGGTTAAAGTAACAGATGGTCTTAAGCCTGCAACAGAACTTCAAGCAATGCCATATCCCGCATTTATAGATGCGGCTGTGAAAGAAATAGAAAAAGAATTACCAGATGCTAATATTGGGTCTGACGGTTTAGAAATTTATACAACATTAGACCAAAAAGCACAGAAATTGGCTGATAATATTTTAAATACAAATATTATTAATTACCCAAATGATAAATTCCAAGGCGCTTTTACATTTATGGATACGAAAACAGGGGAAGTTCGTGCTATAGGTAGCGGACGTGGTGAAAATAAAGCTGTATTTAAAGGGAGTAATATGGCAATTGAATTAGATCGTGCAGCTGGTTCGACAATGAAACCAATCTTTGATTACGCTCCTGCTATTGAGTATTTAAAATGGGCTACCTATCATCAAATTGATGATTCTCCATTTAAGTATTCAACTGGTCAAGAAGTTCGAAATGCAGATAGAAGTTATTTAGGACAAATTACAATGCGTGATGCATTAAAAATGTCACGTAATATTCCAGCGATTAAAACTGCAAAAGAAGTGGGAATTAATAAATCGAAGGAATTCTCTGAAAAACTAGGTATTACATTTAATGAAACACCGACAGAATCAACTGCAATTGGTACAAATGAAGTGTCACCAACTGAAATTGCAGGTGCTTATGCAACGTTTGGTAATGACGGTAAGTATACGAAACCTCATTTTATTAAAAAAGTAGTTTATCCAGATGGAAAATCAAAAAGCTTTGAGCAAAAGCCAAAACGAGTTATGCAAGATTATACAGCTTATATGATTACTGATATGCTTCGTTCAGTTGTCAAATCTGGTACTGGTACAGCTGCTAATGTAACCTCTTTAGATGTAGCTGGTAAGACAGGGACAACTAACTATTCTTCAAAACAATTAGCGAAATATAGCATTCCAGAAAGTGCAACTCGGGATAGTTGGTTTGCAGGATATACACCGCAGTATACGATGGCAGTATGGACTGGATATATGAAAGATGGTAAAGACAATTATATTAGTAGTAAAAATACGAAAATTGCACAGTTGATTTTTAAAGAAATGATGGGCGAGTTAGCTACAGATACATCACGATTTAAAATGCCAAATAGTGTTATTCAAGAGGGTAGTGAGCTACGTATAAAAGGTGAAAAACGTGATTCTTCACCAAATACGAGCGTACCGAATACAACAGAACAGCTGCAACAAGATCAACAGCAAAAAAATGAAGAAGAGAAAAAGCAAGAGGAACTTAAGAAACAGGAAGAATTAAAGAAACAAGAAGAATTAAAGAAACAAGAAGAACAAAAGAAACAAGAAGAACTGAAGAAGCAAGAAGAACAAAAGAAACAAGAAGAACAAGAGAAACAAAATGAACAAAATAACGGAAATGGCCAAGGGAATACAAATCCGCCGAATAACGGAGGAGATCAAGGAAATACAAATCCGCCGAATAACGGGGGAGATCAAGGGGATACAACTTCGCCGAATAACGGGGGAAATCAAGGGAATACAACCCCACCAGCGACAACAAAACCAAATAATGGTGGGAATGCAGGAAATGCTCCTACTAATAATGGGTAATAAGAAAAGTTAATAAAAAGTAATTAAAGAGCACTTAAGTTTTGTAAAAAATTACAATCTTAAGTGCTTTTTATCATTTTTTTAATAAAACGTGGGAATTATGCAGTGATGATTTTTAAATGTTAAAAGTGCCATAGAAATTTTGAAAATAAATTGATGGAAAATGATAAAAGAATTGAGTCGGAGGTGATGGAGCATAACTGGGATTATAAAAGGTAGTAGTACTTGGATGCGTACCATGATGCCAAAATGAGGGGGTGGTTTCACTAGGAAATTGGTATTGTTGCCAAATTGCAGGAAGTTCAATGCCAACACTTGAACTAGCTGTATGAACGGCGGGAATGTGTACTTCGGGAGGCGAAGGAACCACGACAGTTGCTCTTGATGATACCCACATAAAAATAATCACTCCTAAGTTGTGATATAAAATTAGTATATTCTTTTAACACGTATAAAGGTACATATAAAATGAAACTTTAATCAGTAGGGGGGTGTCCATCCCCCGCTGATTATTAGCCCACACGAATTGGACTTTCGGTTAAAACATACGTACAAAGTCGTAAGACCAATTTTAGGTAAATTACTAGATAAATATGGAGAAGTATTTGTCATACTCCCTGCAATATGTATTACCGTTTCAGCTATAGTTGTTTTAACTATTTCAAATAACTTGATAGGTGTAGTTATTGTAATGGTGAAATATGTTATTTTATTTGTCCCAGCGCAACCCGCGATTTTTACAATTGTTGATCCTAGTAAAAGAGGAATTGCAAATGCTTCATTCTTTACGGCATTTGATTTAGGAAGCGGGTATTATATTTTTGTAGATTTTGATGAACTTATGTATTTTGAAAACTATGATGTAGTTGTGAGTTATGAAAGTGATAGTGAAGAAATTCAATTTAATTATGTAAAATAATAACTTTATTAAAAATGAATAAGTTTTATATAAGAATTATATTTAGAGGATAGTGAAATAAATATCATATAGAAACGAGCTGTATATGTGTACAGCTCGTTTTTTTCTATTTCGTAAAGAAAATGGGGGTAATGATATATTTAGCGGGATTATATGTAATATCTTTATATCTTGTTTTAGGAATGGATAAAAAGAAGTCTGTCTTATCTTTATAAAATATGAAAATTATTTTTAAAAAATTGTATTGTTACAGTGAGAAAAGCATAGGGAGTTTATCATTATAAAATAAATTGAAATCTTCTAAAAACTCTGATACATTGAAATGGAAATGTGTTTTCACAGTATTGTAAAGGCTTACAGTTATGTGCACGAAGATCTATTAGGATTGGAGGAAATAATGATGAAAGCTGAAGAAAAATTTTCCCCAGGATTAGACGGTGTAGTAGCAGCGGAGACGAAAATTTCGTTTCTTGACACAGTGAAAGGTGAAATTGTAATTCAAGGGTATGATTTAATTGAACTCTCAAAAACAAAAGAATATTTAGACATTGTGCACCTTTTATTAGAAGAACATCTACCGAATAGGGATGAGAAAGCAACACTTGAAAAGAAATTAAAAGAAGAATATGCAGTACCAGAAGGAGTGTTTAACGTGCTAAAGGCATTGCCTAAAGAAACGCATCCAATGGATGGGTTACGTACAGGTGTGTCTGCATTAGCGGGCTACGATAATGATATCGAAAACCGTTCGTTAGAAGTGAATAAGAATCGTGGTTATAAACTTTTAGGTAAAGTACCAAATATTGTAGCTAATAGCTATCATATTTTAAATAATGAGGAGCCTATTGAACCTCTTCAGGAATTGTCATATAGTGCGAATTTCTATTATATGTTAACTGGTAAAAAACCAACTGAACTTGAGGAAAAGATTTTTGACCGTTCTCTTGTTTTATATAGTGAACATGAAATGCCAAACTCTACATTTACAGCTCGCGTAATTGCATCAACACAATCAGATTTATACGGTGCTCTAACAGGGGCAGTTGCATCTCTTAAAGGAAGCTTACATGGCGGTGCAAATGAAGCGGTTATGTACATGCTATTAGAGGCTGGTAATGTTGAGAAATTTGAAGAATTACTACAGAAGAAACTATATAACAAAGAAAAAATTATGGGCTTTGGACACCGTGTATATATGAAAAAGATGGATCCAAGATCATTGATGATGAAGGAAGCTTTAAAACAGTTATGTAATGTAAAAGGTGATGATACACTATATGAAATGTGTGAAGCTGGAGAAAAGATTATGGAGAAAGAAAAAGGGATTTATCCGAACCTAGATTACTATGCAGCTCCAGTATATTGGATGCTCGGTATTCCAATTCAATTATACACACCAATCTTCTTTAGCTCTAGAACAGTAGGACTATGTGCACACGTTATTGAGCAACATGCAAATAATCGTTTGTTCCGTCCGCGTGTAAATTATATTGGCGAGCGACATGTACTTAGTAAATAAGAACAACTGGGGAGTTGTTACCGCCGCCCGCCAGATGGGTGTTTGACCGACACCCATCGTTAATAATAACGAATTTTCGACAGAAAGGGAAGAATAGCATGATTAAAACAAATGAAATTAAACAAAAAGATGCATTACTAGAAGAAATTACGGATTATGTATTAAATAAAGAGGTTACTAGTGCAGAAGCATTCAGTACTGCTCGCTACGTATTACTTGATACACTTGGATGCGGAATTTTGGCACTACAATATCCAGAGTGTACGAAATTACTAGGGCCAGTTGTACCAGGAACAATCGTGCCAAACGGTACACGTGTACCAGGTACGTCTTATGTACTAGATCCAGTAAAAGGTGCATTCAATATTGGATGTATGATCCGTTGGTTAGATTATAACGATACATGGCTTGCTGCAGAGTGGGGACATCCATCTGATAATTTAGGTGGAATTTTAGCTGTTGCAGATTATATTAGCCGAGTTCGTATTTCAGAAGGAAAAGAAGCATTAAAAGTACGCGATGTACTTGAAATGATGATTAAAGCACATGAAATTCAAGGTGTATTAGCACTAGAAAATAGCTTAAACCGTGTGGGTCTTGATCATGTATTATATGTAAAAGTAGCAACAACTGCTGTAGTGGCTAAAATGCTTGGTGGAACACGTGAAGAAATCTTTAATGCATTATCACATGCATGGATTGATAATTCTAGTCTTCGTACATATCGTCATGCTCCAAATACAGGTTCACGTAAATCGTGGGCAGCAGGGGATGCGACAAGCCGTGGTGTTCACCTTGCTATGACTGCTTTAAAAGGTGAAATGGGTTATCCGACAGCATTATCTGCACCAGGATGGGGATTCCAAGATGTATTATTCAATAAACAAGAATTAAAATTAGCAAGACCACTAGAGTCGTATGTAATGGAAAATGTATTATTTAAAGTTTCATATCCAGCAGAATTCCATGCACAAACAGCTGCAGAGTGTGCGGTGAAATTACATCCGGAAATTATAGGAAGATTAGATGAAATTGATCGTATTACTATTACAACTCATGAGTCAGCAATTCGAATTATTGATAAAGAAGGGCCATTAAATAACCCAGCTGACCGTGATCATTGTTTACAATACATTACTGCAATTGGCCTATTAAAAGGCGATATCGTTGCGGATGATTATGAAGATGAAGCAGCGCATGATCCACGTGTAGATGAATTACGCAATAAGATGGTTGTTGTTGAAAACAAACAGTACAGTTTAGATTATCTTGACCCGAACAAGCGCTCAATCGCCAACGCTGTTCAAGTTCACTTTAAAGATGGCATTGTAACTGAAAATGTAGAATGTGAATACCCACTTGGTCACCGTTTCCGTAGAGACGAAGCAATTCCAAAAGTTGTTCAGAAATTCACTGCAAATATGGCAGGTCATTATTCTAGTAAGCAGCAAGAAAAAATTCATGAAGCTTGTCTGAATGAAGAAAAATTAGAAAATATGAATGTAAACGAATTTGTAGATTTATTCTTAATTTAATAATAGGGGGAATTTAGAATGGCTTGGGTTGTGAATAAACAATCAACACAAGACGAGCTTGCGAATCGCTTCCGAGCTTTAGTAGAAGCAAATGAAATTTTACAAATTCCAGGTGCTCATGATGCGATGGCAGCTTTAGTTGCGAAAAATACAGGTTTTTCAGCTCTTTATTTATCAGGGGCTGCTTATACTGCAAGTAAAGGTTTACCCGATTTGGGTATCGTGACGTCTACTGAAGTGGCCGAGAGAGCAAGGGAGCTAGTAAGAGCTACAGATTTACCAGTTCTTGTCGATATTGATACAGGATTTGGTGGTGTACTAAATGTAGCGAGAACAGCTGTAGAAATGGCGGAAGCGAAAGTAGCAGCCGTTCAAATTGAAGATCAACAATTACCAAAGAAATGTGGACATTTAAATGGTAAAAAACTTGTTACTACTGAAGAATTAGCTCAAAAAATTAAATCGATTAAAGAAGTTGCACCAAGCTTATACATTGTAGCACGTACAGATGCTCGCGGTGTAGAAGGCTTAGAGGAAGCGATTGAAAGAGCGAACGCATATGTAAAAGCAGGCGCAGATGCTATTTTCCCTGAAGCGCTTCAATCCGAAGAGGAGTTCCGTCTATTTAATAGTAAAGTAAATGCACCTTTATTAGCGAATATGACAGAATTCGGAAAAACCCCATATTATAGTGCAGAGGAATTTGCGAATATGGGCTTCCAGATGGTTATTTATCCTGTAACTTCACTTCGTGTTGCAGCGAAAGCGTATGAGAATGTGTTTACTTTAATTAAGGAAACAGGTTCTCAAAAAGATGCACTTTCTAGTATGCAAACGAGAAGTGAATTATATGAAACAATTTCATATCATGATTTTGAAGAATTGGATACTGGTATTGCAAAAACAGTATTATCAAAGGATCAATAGATAAAACAACTAAGGCGATGAGAATGCATCTTTGGCAAAAGGAGTTGCTTGATGTGAAAATTCATCGCCTTCTGTTTTCAATAATAAGATATTCCACTCATCGTAGACGAGCATATGCAGTAGCAATGAAGATCGAAATGATAGGGGGATTCAGATGGAGAAAACGAAGTTACCATGGGATGAATTTTTTTCACTTAATAAAGATGTGAACAATACTTTCTTTACACCTGAAGATTTTTCAGGGGATGAAGATTTAATCGCAAAAACGACTGAACAATTCGTTAAGCAAGAAATTGTTCCACAAATGGAGAATATTGAACAACATAACTATAAAGTTTCCCGTAAATTATTTGAGAAAGCTGGTGAGCTTGGCCTATTAAGTATTGAAGTACCAGAAGAATATGGTGGGTTCGAGTTAGGAAAGGCAGTCTCAGGACTTGTGGCAGAAAAAATGGGATATGCTGGTGCATTTAGCGTTTCTTTTAATATACACGCTGGTGTAGGTACATTGCCTTACATATATTACGGAACGAAAGAACAAAAAGAAAAATATTTGCCGAAAATTGCATCAGGAAAATGGATTGGTGCTTATGCCTTAACTGAACCAAATGCCGGTTCGGATGCATTAAGTGCAAAAACGAGTGCAGTATGGAATGAAGATGGTACTACTTGGAAGTTAAATGGTGAGAAGCAATGGATTACAAATGCTCATATGGCAGATGTATACGTTGTTTTTGCGAAAACAAATAAAGGAATGACAGCATTTATTGTCGAAAGAAGATGTGAAGGTGTATCCATTGGATTAGAAGAAAAAAAAATGGGTATTAAAGGTTCTTCAACGGCGACGCTTATTTTAGAAGATGTAGTAATTCCAGCTGAAAATGTTTTAGGGGAAGTTGGAAAGGGACACCATGTAGCCCTTAATATTCTTAACTTCGCTAGATTGAAACTTGCTTTTGGAAATATCGGAACAGCAAAACAAGCAATTGGATTGTCAGTTCAATATGGAAAAGAACGAAAACAGTTCCAAACTGAATTAGTAGACTTTACGATGATTCAAGAGAAAATTGCAAATATGATTATTGCTACGTATGGAGCAGAGAGTGCAGCCTATCGTACAGCAGGTGTAATTGATGAGGTAATCCATGAGAGTGATGAGGATATTATGAAAATAATGTCCCAATTTGCAATTGAATGTGCACTTAATAAAGTGAATGCTTCTGAAACACTGGGTCATATCGTAGATGAGGCTGTACAAATTCATGGTGGATACGGTTATATGCAAGAGTACGAGGTGGAACGTTTATATCGTGATGCTAGAATTAGTCGTATATTTGAAGGGACAAACGAAATTAATCGATTAACAGTTGCTAAAATGTTAATGAAACAAATAGAGCAAATTGAAGATTATGAAGTAGAAAGTGATATGGAAAATGTCGAAAGAAACCATCGTTACCTTTTATTAGCGAAACAATTGTTGAAACAATCTTTGAAAACGCTCTCTAAAACTCCAGGATTAAAAATTGATCAAGAGCAAGAATATTCACGTGTATTATCAAATATGTTGACTGACGTGTACGTCATGGAATCAGCGTTTTTACGTACGAGAAAAGCGATTAGTAAAAATGGTGAAGAAAAAGAGCGTACGAAGCAAATGATAACAGATGTTATTTGTGAAGAAGGATATCGCAAAGTAGAAGAAGCGGCGATTTCTATTCTTTCAGCGGTTGTCACAGAAGAACAAAATAGACATGAAATGTTAGCTGATATCCGTCAATTATTAGTACCTTTATACACGAATTTATTTACGAAAAAGAGAGAAATTGCGAAAGTTATTATAAACCGCGGGAAATATATTGTGTAAATGGAGGAAAGCGATATGAAAAAGATTGGTTTTATAGGTTTAGGCAACATGGGTCTTCCGATGTCTAAAAATTTAGTTAAATCAGGTTACACAGTATATGGTGTGGACTTAAATAAAGAGGCTGAAGCTTCCTTCGAAAAAGAAGGAGGAATTATCGGTTTATCAATCTCAAAACTAGCAGAAACATGTGATGTAATATTTACAAGTTTACCTTCACCTCGTGCGGTTGAAGCGGTATATTTCGGAGCAGAAGGGTTGTTTGAAAATGGCCATTCTAATGTAGTTTTAATTGATACGAGTACAGTATCTCCACAGTTAAACAAACAGTTAGAAGAGGTAGCGAAGGAAAAGAAAGTAGACTTTTTAGCAGCACCTGTTAGCGGTGGAGTAATTGGAGCAGAAAACCGTACATTAACGTTTATGGTTGGTGGATCGAGAGACGTATATAATAAGACTGAATCTATTATGGAAGTATTAGGAGCGAATATTTTCCACGTTAGTGAACAAATTGATAGTGGTACAACTGTTAAATTAATTAATAATCTATTGATTGGTTTTTATACAGCTGGTGTGAGTGAAGCGTTAACATTAGCGAAGAAGAGCGATATGGATTTAGATAAATTGTTTGATATTTTAAATGTTAGTTATGGTCAAAGTAGAATTTATGAACGTAATTATAAAAGTTTCATTGCAATAGAAAACTATGAGCCAGGTTTTACTGTAAATCTATTAAAGAAAGATTTAGGGTTTGCGGTTGATTTAGCGAAAGAAAACGAACTCCACTTACCAGTAAGTGAAATGTTATTAAATATATACGATGAAGCGAGTCAAGCTGGATATGGTGAAAACGATATGGCGGCTCTATTTAAGAAAGTTAGTGAGTAATTAATTTCTAATCAAAAATAAATCATAAAAGGAGAGAATACAATGATTACAACTGAAATTAAACGAGTGAAAAATCATATTAATGGCGAGTGGGTTGAATCAACAGGTACGGAAGTAGAAGCGGTTCCAAATCCAGCGACTGGAAAAATTATTGCTTACGTTCCACTATCTCCGAAAGAAGACGTTGAAAAAGCTGTTGAAGCGGCAAAAATGGCATTCGAAACATGGTCTAAAGTACCAGTTCCGAATCGTTCAAGAAATTTATATAAATATTTACAGCTTTTACAAGAAAACAAAGATGAGCTTGCAAAAATCATTACGTTAGAAAATGGTAAAACGTTAACGGATGCGACTGGTGAAGTACAACGTGGTATTGAAGCGGTAGAATTAGCAACTTCAACTCCAAATTTAATGATGGGACAAGCACTTCCGAATATTGCTAGCGGAATTGATGGATCAATTTGGCGTTATCCAATTGGAGTTGTTGCTGGTATTACACCTTTCAATTTCCCGATGATGATTCCATTATGGATGTTCCCGCTTGCAATTGCTTGTGGTAATACGTTCGTATTAAAAACATCTGAAAGAACACCACTTTTAGCAGAGCGACTTGTAGAGTTATTCTATGAAGCTGGTTTCCCAAAAGGGGTTTTAAATTTAGTGCAAGGTGGAAAAAATGTTGTAAATAGTATTTTAGAGCATAAAAATATTCAAGCCGTTTCGTTTGTTGGCTCGGAGCCAGTGGCGCGTTACGTATATGAAACAGGTACGAAACATGGAAAGCGTGTACAAGCGTTAGCAGGTGCGAAAAATCATGCGATTGTAATGCCAGATTGCAACCTTGAGAAAACAGTGCAAGGTGTAATTGGATCTGCATTTGCAAGTAGTGGAGAACGCTGCATGGCATGTTCAGTAGTAGCGGTAGTTGATGAAATTGCTGATGAATTCATTGATGTTTTAGTAGCAGAAACGAAAAAGTTAAAAGTAGGTGATGGTTTTAACGAAGATAATTATGTGGGACCATTGATCCGTGAATCTCATAAAGAACGTGTTTTAGGCTATATTAATAGCGGTGTAGCTGATGGGGCAACTTTATTAGTAGATGGCCGCAAAATTAATGAGGAAGTTGGAGAAGGTTACTTTGTTGGTGCAACAATTTTTGATGGCGTAAATCAAGAAATGAAAATTTGGCAAGATGAGATTTTTGCTCCTGTATTAAGCATTGTAAGAATTAAAGATTTAGAAGAAGGTATCAAACTGACAAATCAATCTAAATTTGCAAATGGTGCTGTTATTTATACTTCAAACGGTAAGCATGCACAAACGTTCCGTGATAACATCGATGCTGGTATGATCGGTGTAAACGTAAACGTTCCAGCACCAATGGCATTCTTCGCATTTGCAGGAAATAAAGCTTCCTTCTTTGGTGATTTAGGAACAAATGGTACGGATGGCGTTCAATTCTATACACGCAAAAAGGTTGTAACTGAGCGTTGGTTTTAATAAAGAGTAGATGGATTGTTTCTCATAACTGATTTTTAGCCCAAACTATCGGGCAGTAAGTGGCTGAATAAATTAACACCACTCTTAGGAGAGGTCACTGAAAAAGTCCACTCCATTAGAACAAGGAAGCCCTCACCTGCTATGTACAGGTGAGGGCTTCCTTGTTTTTTCAACAATATACCGATAAAATGTGTGTTATCTTTTTAAGTAATCACTTTTTCAGTGCCTTCCTCTTAGGATATGGTGTCCCGCTATTTGTGGGCAGTNNCCGATTGGTGTGGGCTCATAATCAGTGGGGGATGGACAAAACCCCCACTGATTAAAGTTTCACTTTATTATTTATTTTTTTCAAAAGCTAGTTTAATACTAAATCCAATTCAGACGATTCCTGTTAGTCCTTGAATATAACGTTGTGTCTTCGGTTTCTTCATAAAAGTACTAATCAAATATAGCCTTTTCGTTATGCATTAAGTAAGTTAAAGAATCGATTTACATCATCTTCTGAAACATCACTTAAATGTTTATATTTATAATTCGGATTTTGATCTTTATCAATGACAACAGAGCGTACTCCTTCGAAGAAATCTTCATGTCTCATGAAATTTTTAGCGAGTATAAGATCTGTTGCGAAACAATCTTCAACTGATTTTCCTTCTCCGTCAATGAGCTGTTTTAATGTTACTTTTAAGGAAATAGGGGATTTAGACAATAGTATTTCTTTTGTTTTTAAAGCGAAAGAGCTTTGTTCGTTCTCTAACGATTGGATGATTTCTTCAATTGTATCGAATGTAAAGTGAGTATTAATTTCTTCTACTGAAGTAGCAAGTTCGCTTTCTAAATTAGGAGTGGATGTAAATGTTTGAATAACTGTTTTTAAGCGATTATGTACATCTTTAGCGTGCCAATTTACATTGTCAAGTTCGGCTAGAAAAGCAGGTAATGAATCAGATGTCATAAAGTAATCAGCAGCATGAATAAACAATACGTCAGCAGCTTTTAAAATGGATGCTGTTAAAGCAACGTAACGACCTGTATATCCAGGTGCTTTATTTAAAAAATATGCAGCGCCGACGTCTGGGAAGAAGCCGATGTTCATCTCAGGCATTGCCCATTTTGTTTTTTCAGTCACAATTCTGTATGTAGCACCATTTGTAAGTCCGACACCACCGCCCATTACGATACCATCTAAACAAGCGATAATCGGTTTTTTATATTGATAAATGTAAGTATCAATTTCATACTCTTCTTCAAAAAATTGCTCAGCATGCTGTAAGGCAACTTTGTTTGAACGTGCTTCGTAAAGAGTCTTAATGTCACCACCTGCGCAAAATCCTTTTGTGCCAGCTCCCTTTAATACGATAACCGCAATACGCTCATCGTGTTCCCACTCTTTAAGTTTTTGTCCAATTGGTTGTAACATATTATAGGATAAAGAGTTAAGTGCTTTTGGGCGGTTTAAAGTAATTGATGCAACGCCGTTTTCACTAACAGAAAATAAAACGTTTTCAGTCATGATTCATCCTCCTTTATATATCTTCTTATTCTTAATTCTTGATACGTATTGAAATGTCCTTTGTGAATTTTGTCTAAAGTTGGCGGTAAATGTTAATTTATCTCGCTATTTGTGGGCAGTAAGACTCCCACCTAAAAATTCGGCGAATACGAGAAAGTTAGGAGTGGGATAACTGTCGGTAAAATTTCTATTGGTGCGGGCAATCATTAGTGGGGGGGTGTTCATACCCATTGAATAAAATTTCACTTTTTTCGCCGCATATTTTGACGAGTGATCTTTGCAGGATTTTGAAGGTTGAGGATGAATAATACACATTATTAATGTAAGTGTAATTATTTGAAGTTATGATGATAAAAGCGCTATTATATATGTGTAAAATGTACAAAATTACTTCAAAATAGAATGGTTTCAATTATACTGAATGTTTACATGTAATTAGAAATAGAGAAAGGAGAAGTCGGAATGCCAGGACCTTTACTATTGGCGGTTATTATTTTGTCATCATTAATGATAGGAATTACTCAGTATTTTCATCATACAGATACGACAGAAGAAGTGAAGGATAAAGTTCGTCTCGTATTTCCGATTTTTATAGTATCTATTTCCTTATGTTTTCTATTAAATAAAGATGGGTATATTGTGGTGGTCTTTTCATTTTTCGTAGCAATCGTTTTAATAACGATTTTATATTATGTAATGAAAGATTATATACAAAAATAAAAATGTCCATATAGACATTTTTATTTTTGTATAATATTGAAATTTCACATACCGTATTGTATTTAAAAAATTAAACAAACAACAATAGAAACGTATATACTTTATCCCGCTATTTGCGGGCAGTAAGACTCCCAGCGAGGAAGTGAGGTGAGAGATAACTGCCCGTAAAGCCTGATTGGTGTGGGCTAATAATCAGTGGGGGATGGACAAAACCCCACTGATTAAAGTTTCATTTTATCTTGTATTTACTTGTCAATCTCGCATAGCCACTATACTATTAATAATGTAGAGATTAGAAAAAGGGGTTGTATCTAACATGAAATTTGAGATGCATATGAAAATTATTTCAAATGAAAAAGAAGTAAGATTACATATAGGAGAAAATATATTTCAAATACATTTAGATGGCTATCATCTATTTGCAGTTCAAGAAATATTACCTTTATATAAAACGAATCAAGAAAGAATTGGTAGTGCAATAGTTCAAAAATTAGAGTGGGAGAACGGAAAAACTACAGTAAACTATCAACTTGTATCACTACAATCAGTAAATTAAAAGGAGAAAAAAATATGAAGTTATTTCATACAGCGGATTGGCATTTAGGCAAGCTTGTTCATGGCGTGTATATGACTGAAGATCAAAAGCTTGTATTAGATCAGTTTGTACAAGCTGTTAAAGAAGAAAAGCCAGATGCCGTCATTATTGCAGGAGATTTATATGACCGAGCAATTCCACCGACAGAAGCAGTAGATTTATTAAATGATGTCTTACAAAAAATAGTTATTGATTTACAAACACCAGTTATCGCAGTAGCTGGTAATCATGATAGTCCAGATCGCATACATTTTGGAAGTAATTTAATGAAAAAACAAGGGTTACATATTGTAGGACAATTTCAATTTCCGTATGAACCTGTTGTATTAAATGATGAGTTTGGAGAGGTTCACTTCCATTTAGTACCGTATGCAGATCCAAGTATAGTTAGACATGTATTAAAAAATGAAGATATTCATTCTCATGATGATGCGATGCGTATTTTTATGAATGAACTTTCTGAAACGATGGATAAAGAAGTTAGACATGTATTTGTTGGACATGCATTTGTAACTTTTTCAGGAGAAGCGGAGGAGAATACAAGTGATGCAGAACGACCACTTTCAATTGGTGGTGCTGAATATGTAAATAGTCATTATTTTGAAAAGTTTCATTACACAGCGCTTGGACATTTACATCAAGCGCATTTCGTACGTAATGAGACCATTCGATATTCAGGTTCGCCACTTGCCTATTCTATTTCTGAAGAGAAACATAAAAAAGGGTATTATATTGTGGAACTGAACGAAAAAGGTGAAGCAACAATTGAGAAAAGGTTACTTTCACCACGTCGTAAAATGCGAACAGTAGAAGCGAATATAGATGAATTATTACAGTATCCAGTAAGTGAAGATTACGTATTTGTAAAATTATTAGACAAAAATCCTGTTTTGCAGCCAATGGAGAAAATACGCTCTGTATATCCCAATGCCATGCACGTTGAAAGAGCGATACAAAGGCGAGAGTTTACAGATACAAATGAAGTAACTGTTTCAAGACATAAAACGGATGATTTATCTCTATTAAAGGCTTTTTATAAAGAAATGAAAGGCTTAGATTTATCAGAAGAGAAAGAGCGTCTATTTATAGATGTATTACAAACAGTGCAAGAACGGGAAGGTGAACGAGGATGAGACCGATTCAGCTTATTATGACAGCGTTTGGTCCATATAAACAGAAAGAAGTAATCGATTTTAACGATCTTGGTGAGCATCGTATTTTCGCCATTTCGGGGAATACTGGAGCCGGAAAGACAACGATTTTTGATGCGATTTGTTATGTATTATATGGTGAGGCTAGTGGAGAAGAACGTAGTGATACGAGCATGCTTCGAAGTCAATTTGCTGATGATAATGTTTATACAAGTGTAGAACTAACCTTCCAGTTAAAAGGGAAACGCTATGAAATAAAACGACAACTTGGTCATAAAAAACAAGGAAACAAGACGATTACAGGACATGCAGTAGAGTTATACGAAGCTATTGATGGAGAAAAGGTTCCGGCTGTTGATCGTTTTCATGTAACGGATGTAAATAAAAAAGTGGAAGATTTAATTGGATTAAGTAAACATCAATTTAGCCAAATTGTCATGTTACCACAAGGGGAATTTCGAAAACTATTAACATCTGAGACAGAAAACAAAGAAGAGATTTTACGTCGTATTTTTAAAACAGATCGTTATAAGTTAATGCGTGAGTTACTAGATCAAAAACGTAAACAATGGAAAGACGTTCTGCAAGAAAAACAAAAAGAACGAGAATTATATTTCCGCAATGTTTTTAAATTGCCAATACGAGGCGGGGCTTTGTTAGAAACTTTAATAGAGCAGGAGCATGTGAATACACATCAAGTTGTAGAGGCACTAGAGCAAGAAATTACTTGTTACAAAGCAGAAGTTGAGCAATTACAAGTAGAACAAAATGCTCAAATAAAGCAATTGAAAGAAGCAGAGACACGTTTTCATACAGCAAAATCTGTAAATGAGAAATTCAATGATTTAGAACAAAAGAACGAGAGATGCAACACTTTACGAGAAAACCGTGCAGTCATTGAAATGAAAGAAAAATCTTTTAAACGTGCGGAACAAGCAAAGCGTTTAATACCATTTGAGCAATGGTATGAGGAAGCAATGCAAAATGAGCAGAAGGCTGAAAACTTGTTAAAACAGATAACCGTCAAAAAAGAACATATAATGAACAGTTTTGAACTTGCTAAGGAAAAATATGAAACAATAAAGAGTAAGGAATCTGAACGAGAAGATGCTAAAAAACTTGTTCAAAGGTTAGAAGAGTTACAATCTATTATTGCATCATTAGCTGAGAAAAAGTTGAATTTACAAAATGCTGAAATTCAAATAGAGGAATTAAAAGAAAGTATGCAAAAGCTGGATCAACAACTAGAAGAGCATACAAATCAAAAACAGAGAATGTCTGGTGAATTACAGCAATTAGAACAAGCACTTGAGCAATATGTAGCTAAAGTGGAAGAACTAACGAATATGCGAGAAGACGCAAAAATTTTAAAGCAAGCATATGATGTTTGGCAAGAAAAACAAAAATTCGAGCAAGAAAAAGAAACGGCATTTAATAAGATGCAAATGACAGTAAGTGAATATGAAAATATGGAACTCCGCTGGTTAAATGAACAAGCAGGTATATTAGCACTTCATTTACATGATGGTGAATCTTGCCCAGTATGTGGCAGTACGCATCACCCGAATAAAGCTACTGAGCAAAGTGATGCGATAGATGAAAAAGAGTTAAACGATTTAAGAGACAAAAGGAACGTTGCTGAAAAATTACATGTTCAATTAGAGGAGAAATGGAATTTCTATCGACTACAATATGAACAGGTGATAGAAGAAGTCATGAAGCGAGGGTACTACTCAGAAGAACTAGTTGAAACGTACAATGCACTTGTTCAAAAGGGAAAACAATTAGCAGCAGAAGTTAATGCGTTAAAAGCAAGTGAAGAAACGCGTAAGCAGATTGTTGTGAATATAAAAAGCGTAGAAGAAAAAGTAGAAGAACTTCAGAAACAAAAGCGTGAAGCAGAAACATTACAGCACCGTACAGAAATGGAGTGCATGCAGCTTCGTACGTCATATGAACATGATAAGCAAAATATTCCAGAAAACTTACAAACAGTACAAGCTTGGAAAGTACAGTTTGATCAAGCTATGCAACAACTTCGATTAATGGAAGATGAATGGAAGAAAGTACAAGAAGCGTATCATCATTGGCAAAATGAAAATATACGTATTCAAGCAGAACATGAAAGTGCTTCTAATCAATATGAAAGTGCAAAAGAGAAGAAAGAAGAGACTTTCACACGCTTTATAAAAGAGTTAGAACAAAGCGGATTTACAGATCAATTAACGTATAAAGCAGCCAAATTAAATGATGTTGAGATGGAGATGTTGCAAAAAGAAATTCAAAGTTATTATTCATCTCTTGAAGTGCTTGCAAAACAAATTGAGGAGTTAAATGCTGAATTAAAAGATAAAGAATATATGGATATTACTTCGTTAGGTGAACACATAAAAGAATTAGAAATTAACCTTGATATTATGAAAGAAAAACGTCAACGTGCGCAAAACGCTGTCGCATATATTTCTGATTTACATGAAAATATTAGAAGAATTGATGAACAAATTCATGAGGAAGAAAAAGCGTTCCAGGAACTTGTTGATTTATATGAAGTAATGAAAGGTGATAACGAAAGTCGAATATCCTTTGAACGCTACATCTTAATTGAGTACCTCGAACAAATTGTGCAAATTGCAAACGAAAGACTTCGTAAATTATCAAATGGACAATTTTATCTAAAACGAAGTGAAAGAGTCGAAAAGAGAAATCGACAAAGTGGATTGGGCTTAGATGTATACGACGCATATACTGGCCAAACACGTGATGTAAAAACATTATCTGGTGGTGAGAAATTTAATGCATCACTTTGCTTAGCGCTCGGAATGGCAGACGTAATTCAAGCGTACGAAGGCGGTATTTCTATTGAAACGATGTTTATCGATGAAGGATTTGGTTCATTGGATGAAGAGTCATTAACGAAAGCAGTAGATGCTTTAATCGATTTACAAAAATCAGGCCGATTTATCGGTGTCATATCACACGTACAAGAGCTGAAAAATGCAATGCCAGCTGTATTAGAAGTAACGAAACAGAAGGATGGACGTAGCCTGACGAGGTTCGTGGTGAAGTAAGTTCTTTAACTTTCATTTTCTTACTTTCCCTCAAAAAGTAATTTACTTGATTTAATGTCCAAACTTCCATTTCAGTTTTAGATACTTCTAGGTAAAACAGCATCGGTTGCTGGGTTATTCTTTATAAGTTTAAGTACTTTTGCCCTCTTCAAAGATGTTCTTATAAAACTGAAAGTTAAATTTATTGTACCTTTTGAATAACGATTTTCTTCAGTGCCTTTTAAAAAAAGAGACTAGGTTTTTAGTCTAGTCTCTTAATAGCGCTCTATTCAGCTTTTGTTTCTTTATGAAGTGACTTATTATTATAAACTCGTAATAGTGCAGTACGTTCCAATTTATCAGTAGTTGTGTGAATCATTGAAGGAATTAAGAATAAATCAATAAAAGCCCAAATACCTGAAAAAATACCCAGTGTAAAGATAGTTAAAATAATCATAAAGCAAGCTGATACAGGTTTACCTAGGTAAAAGCGGTGTGCACCCAAAGCCCACAAAAATATGTTTAACAGATATGCCACAGCCATAGATTTTTTGTACTTAGTTACTTCACTTTGTACTAGGATTAATTCTTGTGTTGATAGTTTTTGCTTAATTGCCATGTTGTCCATAAATTTTGCCATGTTTAAGCTCCTTTAAGTTTTTATGTTTATAAATATTAACACATCCATATATAATATTACAATCTATTTGCGGGCAGTAAGACTCTCACCTCAAAATTCGGTGAATGCGAGGTGAGAGATAACTGCCCGATTGGTGAGGGCTCATAATCAGTGGGGATGGACAAAACTCCCACTGATTAAAGTTTCACTTTATCTTAATTTTATATTACGCAATTAGATTATGGATGGTTGACTTTTTCTAGTCGAAAACATTTGGAGATGAAAAATTATTTGTCGTGAATCCAAATGCTTTGTATAATGATTAAGCGCTTACGGTGGAATTTAAATAAGATAATATAGAGTAACACTTAAAGTTGATTTTATAAGAAGGGATTATAATAAATAAAACGCCGTCTTTTCATTGGAGACGGCGTTTTACCATATATTTATGAGTTATCTGAAGTAGGTAGCGTATTCTCCAAACGATTATAAGTTTTAAATGCTGAAATTGCCGATATAACACCACCTACTAAAAATAAAGCTGATCCTCCAACTAAGACGATACGACTGACATATGTTTCGCGAGCTTCTTCAACTTCTTCTTGTAACATTGTAGGCATATGAATTCCTCCTTAACAAAATTTGTTTTGTAAATAGTATATACAAAGGCCTATTTTTTGTTAAAAATGCGGAAGGTGTATATATGCGCATGGTTTTGTTGAAAAACCGGGTAGCCGTTCTGCTTTATGTAGCTCAACTTATGGGGCATTGAATATGAACTGTGGAAGTATTATGTATAACCCGCAAAGTTTAGAAGCTCCAAAAGGATTTCTGCAAGCTGGCTTAGTTGATGGACAAATTGCTTCGGCAAATAGTAAATTTGAATGAAATAAAAGGAAATATGGTGCGTCTTGAAATCGTGTTATACGGGCTCTATCCATCTAAAAATGAACTAAGGAGCAATCTATGTCACCAAATGTAATATAAGAAGAAAAAGGGGATCTAAGAAAAATATTCCCAATGAAATGAATTCTATTGAAAAAAATAGAGTTTATCTTTCAAATATGCAAAGCAGTATAAAAAAGAGACCTAAAATGTATAGACATTTTAGGTCTGTCAAACAATACACCTATCTCAATACATATATTAACATTTTTAGGAGGTTCGTTCTATATATAATATGTTGAGAAATAAAATCCTATATGTAATTAGTGCTTGTAACTTTTACCAGTTAATAGAAATGCATGTATAGAAAAGAGGCTTGCTAAATAACAAACCTCTCAGAGGAATCTAAAAAATATATTCTACAGTACAGAAAAAGGTTAAGAACAGAAAAGGATTACACCTAAACCAATCAAAAAAGCGAAAACAGCAGCAGGTATTGGTACAGGAAATATATATTTATAAAAAGCTAATAAGTGATATAAAAATGTTCTTTTGAACTATATAGTCTTTTTTTAAATCTTCATCACAAATTTATGCTAACTTCACATACAGCACATATTAAAATTGTATTATGTATATGTACCAAATAAATAAAGTAAATAGTATTAGTTTCTGTTTTTAAAAATTTTAAATTCTATTATTCTTATATAGAGGTTTTTTTGGGAGTTTTAAATATTTTGGAAATAGATCTTAATAAAAAGGAATTCATATAAAAGACCTGCGGTAGTATGTCAATTTAAAAATAATACCGTAGACGTCCAAGTATTTTATTTATTACAGGACTCTTATTACAGAGAAAAACTAAGCCTGAGATAGGGCTTAAATATTAATATACGAGGGGAATGTCTTATGACAACATATACGGGTGAAATGAAAAAAAATTTAGTTTCAGAAGAAGATGTAGATATTTTAAAAATTATGGCTCATCCAATCAGATTGCAGATTGTAAATGAATTATGTACGAGAAAAACTTGTAATGTAACACAATTAACAGAATTACTGAATATTCCACAATCGACTGTTTCGCAACATTTATCAAAAATGAAAGGTAAAGTGTTACGAGCGGAGAGAAAGGGTTTAGAAATTTATTATCATATTAATAACTTAAAAGCGAGTAAGATTGTTAGTGTTTTAGGATATATAAATTAATGAAGTACTATAATATAAAATAGCCTCTGCTGTTGAGCAGAGGCTATTTTGTGTTGTTTTATGTATTTGCATTTAAAATTTTATAGTTTTTATGATTTACAATTGTTCGATCAAATTCAAAAGTACCGCCGCTTACATCTGTAATTTCAACTAAGACTGATTCAGTATATAGTTTCAGTACAGATCCTATAATCTTTAAATTATTTCGTTGAAAAAGTATAGTATCACCTACGTTTGCTTTCATAGTACCTCCTCATTTAAGACAGAAATATTTGTTTATTATATATATTAAACCACGGATGACAATATTAGTGAATATTTTGTTTTTTTATCCATGTAACATTTCTTTTTTTTGAAGTAATCCCTGTAACTATAACAATCTATTTATAATGCTAACGCCTAATAATGAATATTATGTAAAGGTAAAAAATAGTTTATAAAATATATGTATTAGGAAGTGATTTGTATCATCAATCATTATTTTAGTTATCTTTCTGGATTATATTGGAATGTTACAGGAGGGATTCATAGAATATAAAAAATGAAATCTTAGAATAAAGCTATGACTTTTATTTCCAAAGGTAAGATAAAGAGAAACTTTAATCAGTGGGGGTTTTGTCCATCTTCCACTGATTATGAGCCCTCACCAATCGGGCTTTTACGGGCAGTTATCTCCCGCCTAACTTCCTCGCATTCGCTGAATTTTGAGGTGGGTACTGCCCGCAAATAGCGGGATAAATTCAGAAAAATATTGAGAAAATAAAAATGATAAGTGATAGAGGGAAGCATAATAAATTTTAATTTTGATAGTTTTTATTTTGCTTACTAAAACTGGTTTTTGTTAATAAATTTAATAAAGATATGTTACATAAGGTTTTAGGCATGATAGTCTATTCGAACATAAAAAATATTTTATTTGAAAAATAAAAAAAGATTGACAAGACTATTGAGAAACATTATCATTTCGGTGTAAGAACAGTAAATGAAAAGTACACTTGACTAATTAGTTTAGTAAGTGTATTATTTTTACATCATAAATGATAATGATTTTCATTATTATTTGTGATGTTTAATACAATTATTTTTTATATGAAAGGATAGAGGAAATGAATTTAGGGGAATTTGATGGGAAACTCGTTTTAGTAACAGGGGCAGCACAAGGTATAGGAATGGCAGTAGCAAAAGCATTTCTAGAGAATGGGGCTACTGTAATTGCTATGGATCAAAATAAAGATGGGCTTAATACGCTTTTACATCATTTTGAGTTAAATAATGGTCGTATAATGATTTTTCAAATAGATGTAAGTGATAGTAAGGCTGTTGAAGAGGTTGTGAGTCGTATTGAAAATGACATTGCGCCTATAGATGTTTTAGTAAATGTTGCAGGGGTTTTACGTATGGGAGTGATTCACTCTTTAAGTGATAAAGACTGGAATCAAACATTTTCTGTAAATTCTACAGGAGTTTTCTATATGTCCCGGGCGGTAAGTAAACATATGATGATAAGAAAGTCAGGAGCAATTGTTACAGTCGGTTCAAATGCTGCGAACACTCCGAGAATGGAAATGGCAGCATATGCTGCATCAAAAGCTGCTACAACAATGTTTATGAAATGTTTAGGGCTAGAACTTGCAGCATATAATATTCGTTGCAATTTAGTTTCACCAGGTTCTACTGAAACTGAAATGCAACGATTACTATGGGTTGATGAGAATGGAGCTGAAAATATAATTGCTGGTTCTCAAAGTACATATAGGCTTGGAATCCCGCTACAAAAAATTGCACAACCTTCAGAAATTGCTGAAGCGGTATTGTTTTTAGCTTCAGAAAGAGCAAGTCATATTACAATGCAAAATTTATGTGTCGATGGCGGAGCTACATTAGGAGTTTAATAAAAAATTCAGGAGGTTTTTATATTATGAATGAACTTACAGCCGTAAAGGAACTACCAGAAAAACTTTTAGAAGATTATAAGACTGAATCTTCATTTTTTTTCGCTTCGCCAACTCAAACGATATTGACAGAAGGAAAGTTTACTATAGTAAAGCATAGTGAAATCGAAAGTTTTCCAGAGCTTGTAAAGGCGGTATTAAGTAATGCGAAACAAGCTGGAAATCAAAATCCTATTGTTGTTGGTGCTTTTCCATTTGATCGTAGAAAAGAAGTTCAACTAATTGTACCAGAATATAGCAGGATTTCTGATCGTTTACAATTGGAGGCAACAAATCAGATTGAAATAAATGAGGAAATGACATTTGAAATGATACCAGTTCCAGAGTCTGAAGTTTATATGAATGGTGTTAAGCAAGGGATTGAAAAAATTCAGGATGGAGATTTAAAAAAAATTGTTTTATCTAGATCATTAGATGTTAAATCTTCAGAGAAGATTGATAAGCAAAAACTACTTCGTGAATTAGCAGAACATAATAAGCACGGTTATACATTTGCTGTAAATTTATCGAAAGATGAAAATGAGAGCAGTAAGACGTTAATTGGAGCAAGCCCTGAATTACTTGTTTCACGTAATGGTATGCAAGTAATTTCTAATCCGTTGGCTGGTTCAAGACCACGTAGTGACGATCCAGTGGAAGATAAAAGAAGAGCAGAAGAGTTACTTTCTTCTCCAAAAGATCTACATGAACATGCGGTAGTAGTTGAAGCGGTTGCCGCTGCGCTTCATCCGTATTGTCATGCATTACATGTTCCAGAAAAACCATCTGTTATTCATAGTGAAGCAATGTGGCACTTATCTACAGAGGTAAAAGGTGAACTTAAGGATCCACATACTTCTTCTTTAGAATTGGCGATTGCTCTTCATCCTACGCCAGCAGTTTGCGGAACTCCAATGGAAAAAGCGAGAGAGGCTATACAGCATATTGAACCATTTGATCGTGAATTCTTTACAGGAATGTTAGGATGGAGCGATTTAAATGGAGATGGCGAATGGATTGTAACAATTCGCTGTGCTGAAATTCAAGAACATACACTTCGTTTATATGCAGGTGCTGGAGTTGTTGCTGAATCAAAGCCAGAAGATGAGTTAGCAGAAACATCAGCTAAATTTCAAACAATGCTAAAAGCCTTAGGGTTAAGAGATAGTTCACTTAATGAAAAGTAGGAGGAAGAAGGAATGGTAACAGGTTATACGGAATGGCCAAAAGAATTTGCAGATCGTTATCGAGAAGAAGGATGTTGGCTTGGAGAGACGTTTGGCTCGATGTTAAAAGAACGCGCTGAAAAACATAAGGATCAAATTGCGATTGTAAGTGGTAATTCACATATAACGTATAGTGAACTTAATAAAAAAGTAGATCGTTTAGCTGCAGGTTTACTAAATTTAGGAATAAAGCAAGAGGACCGAGTTGTTCTTCAGCTACCTAATGTTATAGAGTTTTTCGAAATATGTTTTGCACTATTTCGAATTGGAGCGCTTCCTGTTTTTGCACTACCGTCACACCGAAGCAGTGAAATTAGCTATTTTTGCGATTTTGGTGAGGCGAGCGCGTACGTTATTTCAGATAAGGCACTTGGATTTGATTATCGAAAATTAGCAAGGAAAGTAAAAGAGACAGTTCCAACTTTACAACATGTAATTGTAGTAGGGGAAGAAGAAGAATTTGTGAATATAAGTGATCTTTATATGGATTCAGTTCTATTACCAGAAGTCCGTCCAAGTGATGTTGCGTTCCTCCAATTATCAGGGGGAACAACAGGACTCCCTAAATTAATACCTAGAACGCATGATGACTATATTTATAGTTTACGTGTTAGTGCTGAAATTTGTAATTTAAATGCAGAAAGCGTCTATATGGCAGTTCTTCCAGTAGCACATAATTATCCGATGAGCTCCCCTGGTACGTTTGGAACTTTCTATGCGGGTGGAAAAGTAGTGTTGGCAACTGGAGGTAGTCCAGATGAAGCATTTGCACTTATAGAAAAGGAAAAAGTTACAATTACAGCTCTCGTTCCACCATTAGCAATGATATGGCTTGATGCTGTAGCGTCTCGTAATAACGATTTATCAAGCCTACAAGTTCTTCAAGTAGGTGGTGCGAAATGTAGCGCTGAAGTTGCGAGGCGTATACGTCCAACATTCGGTTGTACGTTGCAGCAAGTGTTCGGTATGGCGGAAGGATTAGTAAATTACACAAGATTAGATGATCCGGAAGAAATTATTATTCATACGCAAGGCAGACCGATGTCTTCATTCGATGAGGTAAGGGTTGTTGATGAAAATGATAACGATGTAAAGCTTGGCGAAGTAGGTAGTTTATTAACGCGAGGGCCATATACAATTCGTAGTTATTATAAAGCAGAAGGGCATAATGCACGATCATTTACAGAGGATGGGTTTTATCGCACAGGTGATCTCGTGAAAGTAAATGGACAAGGTTACATCATTGTAGAGGGAAGAGAGAAAGATCAAATTAACCGTGGTGGTGAGAAGGTAGCTGCGGAAGAAGTTGAAAACCACCTGTTAGCACACGATGCAGTACATGATGTGGCAATTGTGTCTATGCCCGATGATTATTTAGGTGAACGTACTTGTGCCTTTGTTATACCTCGTGGACAAGCTCCAACTGCAAACGAATTAAAAATGTTCTTAAAAGAACGTGGCATTGCGGCTTATAAGATTCCTGATCGAATCGAATTTATTGAATCATTCCCACAAACAGGTGTTGGAAAAGTAAGCAAAAAAGAATTACGTAAAGTTATTGCTGAGAAACTTATAACAGTAAAACAATAATAAAAATCGGAAGGAAGTGATTAGATGGCCATTCCATCTATTTCAGTATATAAAATGCCAATTGAATCAGAATTACCAAAAAATATAGTGAATTGGACGCCAGATCCGAAACGTGCCGTTCTTTTAATTCATGACATGCAAGAGTATTTTCTTGATGCATATAGCGATAAAGAATCGCCGAAAGTAGAACTTATTTCACATATTAAGCGAATAAGAGAAAGATGTAAGGAACTTGGTGTACCTGTTATTTATACAGCACAGCCTGATGGACAAACGTTAGAGAAAAGAGGTTTATTACAAGACTTTTGGGGTGACGGAATTCCAGCTGGACCAAATAAAAAGAAAATTGTTGATGAACTTATTCCTGATGAAGATGATATATTCCTAACAAAATGGAGATATAGTGCATTTAAAAAGACAAATCTATTAGAAATTTTAAACGAACAAGGAAGAGATCAACTTATTATTTGCGGAGTATATGCGCATATTGGTTGTCTATTAACAGCTTGTGAAGCATTTATGGATGGTATCCAACCATTCTTTGTAGCAGATGCAGTTGCTGATTTTTCACTAGAGCATCATAAACAAGCATTGCAGTATGCATCGGATAGATGTGCCGTAACAATATCAACAAATTTGTTATTAAAAGAGTTACAAAGTTTAAAAGCTGATGATGGTGAAGGGATCACTTTACAGGAAACACATGAACTAGTTGCACAATTACTCCGTGAACCAGTGGATAGTATTGAAATTGATGAAGATTTATTAAATAGAGGACTTGATTCGGTTAGGATTATGAGTTTAGTAGAGAAGTGGCGCCGCGAAGGAAAAGAAATCACTTTTGCGGATTTAGCAGAACAGCCAACTGTTGCGGATTGGTACCGCTTATTATCTTCACAAACGGAACATGTGCTGTAACAAACAGATTACATAATAAAGGGGTAGTAAAGAATGTCTAATTGTCAAAAGACTCGTCATTCATTATCATCTGCGCAGACTGGCATGTGGTTTGCGCAGCAATTAGATCCGCTTAATCCTATTTATAATACTGGGGAATATGTAGAAATAAACGGAACGATTAATCAAGAAATTTTCGAGTTGGCTGTACGTAGAGTTGTAACGGAAGCAGAAGCGCTTCATGTTCGTTTTGAAGAGGATGAAATTGGTCCATGGCAAGTTATTGAGAAATCATCAAAGTTTCATATGTATTTTATTGACGTTCGTAAAGAAAAAAATCCAGAAGAAGCTGCCAAGGTATGGATGAAAAATGATTTATCTGTGCCTGTTGATTTAAAAGAAGACAAATTATTTATTGAGGCACTTATTCAAGTGGAAAATAATCGTTACTTTTGGTATCAGCGCATCCATCACATTGTGATGGATGGCTATGGATTTTCACTTCTTAGCCAAAAGGTAGCCAAAGTATATACATCACTTATAGAAGATAAACAAGAGAATGAAAAGCCATATGGTTCTTTTGCAAAAATTGTAGAAGAAGATAATGAGTATCGTGAGTCTAAACAATTTCAGGAAGATCGTACTTTTTGGTTAGAGAAGTTTGCAGATCAACCTGAAGTCGTAAGTTTGACAGAACGAGCACCGAGAACTTCAAATGGATTTTTACGAGAAACAGCTTATTTATCAAATTCTAGTACGAAAACTTTACTAGAAGATATAAATATTTCGTTAACGAGTTGGCCCGAATTTGTTGTAGCTGTAACAAGTATTTATATGCATAAATTAACAGGTTCAACTGATATTGTTTTAGGCTTACCGATGATGGGGCGTCTAGGTTCTGAATCCATTCATACACCAAGCATGGTAATGAATTTAGTTCCACTTCGTCTCACTGTAACTCCAAATATTACTCTTATGGAATTAATACAGCAAGTTTCTAAAGAAATTCGATACATACGCCTTCATCATAAATATCGTCACGAAGTATTAAGAAGAGACTTGAAGTTACTAGGTGAAAATCAAAGATTATTTGGGCCGTTAGTGAATGTGATGCCTTTTGATTATGGGCTGAACTTTGCTGGAAATCGTGGTATTACACATAATTTATCAGCAGGACCTGTCGATGATTTATCGATAAATGTATATAAATGTTTTGATCAAAATGAGTTAATGATTCATTTTGATGCGAATTCGGAAGTATATAGTGACACGGAACTAGCATTGCATAAAGAAAGATTTATGAATCTATTAGAATTAATGATAAATGATTATCACAAAGACGAGTCGATTGGAAAAATAAACGTTACTCTTCCTGAAGAAAATCATAAAGTTTTATTGGAATGGAATGAAACTCAGGAAGCTGAAGAATTAATCAATCTACCTAAATTATTTGAAAAACAAGTACAAAAAAATCCAAATAAAATAGCGGTTACTTGTAACGGAATAAAACTTACGTATAAAGAGCTAAATGAACAAGCGAATGAACTAGCACGCTATTTATTAGAAGAAGGAATACGACCAAATCAGTTTGTAGCCTTAGTATTTCCAAGGTCAATAGAAATGGTAGTTAGTATGCTAGCAGTCCTAAAGGTTGGTGCAGCGTATGTACCGTTAGATCCAGAATATCCAGCCGAGCGAATTACTTATATAGTAAATGATGCAAAACCAATTTGTATCATAACACAATCGGCTGTTTCATCTACTTTAGTTATAGAGAATAATATTAAAAAAATTGTATTAGATCGTGAAGAAACGAAAATAGCGTTAAAAACATATTCTCATATGAATATGCCATTTATGAATGATGAATCACCTTTAAACCCAGCTTATACAATTTACACGTCAGGATCAACAGGGAAACCAAAAGGTGTAATCGTTCCTATGAGAGGTTTAAGTAACTTCATATTGGCCATGCAAGATATGTTTTCATTAAATGAAAATGATCATTTATTAGCAGTTACAACTTTTGCGTTTGATATTTCTGCTCTAGAAATTTATTTACCTCTCATTAGTGGTGCAAGTATAACAATTGCTCAAAAAGAGGTAATACAAGAGCCTTCTGCGTTAACGACACTTTTACAAGAAGAAAGAGTAACAATTATGCAAGCTACACCGACGTTGTGGCAGGCGTTAGTAACTGAATATCCAGAGAGGCTACAAGGACTAAACGTGCTCGTTGGTGGTGAAGCACTTCCAACACATTTAGCAAATAAATTAAAAGAATTAGGTTGCTCTATAACAAACTTATATGGACCAACTGAAACGACAATTTGGTCTACTTTTATGAACATTGATGAAAGTGAAAGTGGCATACCTCCTATTGGAAAGCCAATTTGGAATACAGAAGTGTATGTATTGGATGCAGGGTTGCAACCAGTTCCACCTGGAATTATCGGTGAATTATATATTGCAGGCAAAGGGCTTGCGAACGGATATTTAGGAAAACCTGAGTTAACAGCTGAACGGTTTGTTGCAAATCCTTATGGAGAACCAGGAGCACGTATGTACCGCACAGGTGATCTTGTGAAATGGCGAAACGACGGTGTGTTAGAGTACGTTAGTCGCTCAGATCATCAAATTAAAATTCGTGGTTTTCGAATTGAATTAGCTGAAATTGAAACGGTATTACAACGACATGAAAATATCCAACATGCTGTAGTAATGGTACGAGAAAATCGCCCAAATGATAAACGAATCATTGCGTATCTTATTGCCGAAGAGAAGGAACAGATTAATCTTCTAGCAATTTGTTCTTATGCTTCAAAAAGTTTAGCGAATTATATGGTACCATCGGCATTTGTTGTGTTAGAAGAATTACCATTAACTCCAAATGGTAAGGTTGATCGAAAGAAATTACCTGCACCTGACTTTAATGGAATGAACAAGGAAAGAGTTGCTAGAAACCCGAAAGAAGAAATACTATGTGATTTATTTGCAGAGGTACTTGGTGTTTCGCGAATCAGCATTGATGATAATTTCTTTGAAATGGGTGGTCATTCGCTTCTTGCATCTCGTTTAATGGCAAGAATTCGTGAAACGTTAAGTATGGAATTAGGAATTGGAAAACTATTTGAATTACCAACCGTTGCCGAACTAGCAAAACAATTAGATTGTGCAAAAAGTGCAAGACCAGCTATTAAGAAAGTAAGTAGACCAAATGAAGTTCCGCTTTCATTTGCACAGCGCAGGTTATGGTTCTTAAATTGTTTAGAAGGTTCAAGTCCTACTTATAATATCCCTTTAGTCATTCGTATGTCTGGAAAATTGAACGAAGAAGCTTTACAAGATGCCTTTTATAATGTGGTGAATAAACATGAAATACTTAGAACAATTTTCCCTAACGTATTAGGTAGTTCATATCAGAAAATTTTAGATATGGAAAACTTAAATCTAGAAATGATTATAACAAAAACATGTAAGGATGAATTAGAAAATATGCTGTCTGAAGCTGTAAGATATAGTTTTAATCTTGATATGGAGCCAGCAATTCGTTTGCAACTTTTTAAAGTTAGTGAAAATGAACATGTATTGCTTATTTTATTGCACCATATTATAGGAGATGGATGGTCGTTACAACCTTTAATGAGAGATTTTACAGCGGCTTATAAAGCACGATGTAAAGGTGATAGCGTCCAACTAGAAACACTTCCAGTTCAATACGCAGATTATTCACTGTGGCAACAACAGCTATTAGGTGATGAAACTACACCAGATAGTCTCATTTCAAAACAATTATATTTTTGGAAAGAGGAACTAAAAAGTTTACCAGAGCAAATTGAGCTACCTACAGACTTTCAGCGCCCAGTTGAAACGAGTTATCGTGGGGAAACAATTCGTTTTCATATAGATAAAGATATGCATAGTAGATTAGTAGAGCTCGCTCGTAAAAACGGAGTTAGTTTATTTATGGTGTTGCAAGCGGGGCTTAGTGCGCTATTTACAAGATTAGGTGCTGGTACTGATATACCAATTGGAAGTCCAATTGCTGGAAGAAATGACGATGCGTTGTCAAATATAGTCGGTTTATTTGTAAATACATTAGTGTTACGTACAAATACAGCGGGAGATCCAAGTTTTAAAGAATTATTAAATAGAGTGAAGCAGGTAAATCTTGCAGCCTATGAAAATCAAGATGTTCCATTTGAGCGACTCGTTGAAGTGTTAAACCCTGTACGTACTCGAAATAGTCACCCGTTGTTTCAAGTTATGTTAGCTTTCCAAAATACGCCAGAAGCAACGTTTGATGTACCAGATTTAGAAGCGAACCTTGAAATTCAAAGTGTTGGCTCTGCAAAATTTGATTTAACATTTGAAATTAGCGAGAGTAACGGAGGGGATGGTACTCCAAACGGCTTACATGGGTTGCTGGAGTTTAGTACCGATTTATATAAACGTGAAACGGTTCAAAAATTAGTAGAACGATTCATTTTGTTATTAGATGATGCAGTGAAACATCCGGATCAATCAATTGGTAGATTAGAAATATTAACTTTAGCAGAAAAAAATACGGTTTTAGAAAAGTGGAATGGTGGTTTTCAAATTGTACCTGAAATGACATTGTCACAATTATTTGAAAAGCAAACGCATGTAAGTCCAAATTCTATTGCTGTCGTCTTTGAAGGTGAAAAGTTAACTTATGAAGAGTTAAATAGAAAAGCGAATAAAATAGCTCGTTTCCTAATAGCAAAAGGAGTCGGTCCAGATCAACTCGTTGCTTTAGCGATGCCGAGATCTTTAAATATGGTTGTGAGCTTACTAGCTGTTCTTAAAGCTGGTGCGGGATATCTTCCGTTAGATCCGGATTATCCATCAGATCGAACCTCATTTATGTTACAGGATGCGAAACCATCATTCGTTTTAACAAATTCAGCTGTAGAAATTGAATGTGATGTAAAACTAAAGATTGTAGTTGATGATGTGAAAGTAATAGAAGAAATAGAGAAATATAGTGAAGACAATATTGACGAAGTGGAGCGCATTAAGCCTTTATCTCCTTCACATATTGCTTATGTCATTTATACGTCAGGTTCAACAGGTAGACCGAAAGGCGTTATGATACCGCATCAAAATGTAGTAAGGCTTTTAGGGACAACAGATCACTGGTTCCAATTTGACGCAGGCGATGTGTGGACGATGTTCCATTCATATGCTTTTGATTTCTCGGTTTGGGAAATTTGGGGACCTTTATTATACGGAGGATGCCTTGTTGTTGTGCCTCACAATGTAAGTCGTTCACCGAAAGAATTTTTACAGCTTCTTGTTAGGGAAAAGGTTACGGTTTTAAACCAAACTCCATCAGCGTTCTATCAATTGATGCAAGCAGACCGTGAAAATGAAAAGATTGGTCAAAAATTATCTTTACGATATGTTGTTTTTGGAGGAGAAGCACTTGAACTAAATCGATTAGAAGATTGGTATAGTCGTCACTCTCATAACTCACCGAAGCTTATTAATATGTATGGTATTACGGAGACGACGGTACATGTTAGCTATATTGAGTTAGATGAAAATATAGTCTCTTTACGAGCAAATAGTTTAATTGGGTGCAGCATCCCAGACCTAAAAGTGTACGTGTTAGATAACTATTTACAACCAGTGCCACCAGGAGTAGTTGGAGAAATGTATGTTGGTGGTGCTGGGCTCGCTCGTGGATATTTAGGTAGAGCAGGGTTAACGGCAGAACGTTTTATTGCAGATCCATTTGGTAAGTCAGGTACAAGAATGTACCGTACAGGAGACTTAGCACGCTGGCGTCAAGATGGTATGTTAGATTATATAGGGCGTGCCGATCATCAAATAAAAATTCGTGGGTTCCGAATTGAATTAGGGGAAATAGAAGCGGTAATAATGAAACACCATAAAGTTGAACAAGTAGCCGTTATTGTAAGAGAAGATCAACCAGGGGATAAACGATTGGTTTCATATATCGTTGCATCAAATAATGAAACGATTGATACGAATGAAATGCGTCAGCACGCTGGAGGTAGTTTACCAGATTACATGGTTCCGTACGCTTTTGTAGTAGTAAATGAGTTACCTTTAACTCCTAACGGTAAATTAGATAGAAAGGCATTACCAGCACCAGAGTTTATTGCATCATCTAGCCGGGGGCCGAGAACCCCGCAAGAAGAAATGTTATGTGACTTGTTTACAGAAGTTTTAAGTGTGCCTCAAGTTGGAATTGATGACGGATTTTTTGATCTCGGTGGTCATTCACTTCTTGCAGTGCAACTTATGAGCCGCATTAAAGAAGCGCTTGGAGTGGAACTGAATATAGGTACTTTATTTGCAGCACCTACTGTTGCAGGGCTTGCTGAAAGACTGGAAATGGGCAATGGGCAAAGTGCACTTGATGTGCTGCTGCCATTACGAGCAAGTGGAGACCAATTACCACTATTTTGTGTACACCCGGCAGGTGGATTAAGTTGGTGCTATGCAGGACTGATGAAGTCTTTAGGAACAGATTATCCAATATACGGTGTACAAGCACGTGGTATTGCTAAAAATGAGGAACTGCCAAAAAGTTTAGAGGGGATGGCGGCGGATTATTTAAAACATATTCGCGAAGTACAGCCTCACGGACCGTATCGTTTACTCGGTTGGTCACTTGGAGGAAATGTTGTTCATGCGATGGCGGCGCAACTGCAAAATGAAGAAGAAGAGGTAGAATTACTCGTTATGCTCGATTCGTATCCTGGCCACTTTTTACCTAACACGGAAGCACCTACTGAAGAAGAAGCATTAATTGCATTACTTGCTTTAGGTGGATATGATCCAGATAACATGGATGGTAAACCACTTAATATGGAAAGCGCAGTTGAAATACTTCGCAAAGATGGAAGTGCGTTAGCGAGTCTTGAAGAAGAAACTATTTTAAACTTAAAAGAAACATATGTGAACTCGGTAGGTTTATTAGGGAAATACATACCAAAAGTTTATAACGGCGATATTTTATTCTTTAGATCTACTGTTATACCAGACTGGTTTGATCCTATTTCTCCTAATACGTGGCTAAATTATTTAGACGGGGAAATTGTGCAGCACGATATTGATTGTAGACATAAAGATTTATGTCAGCCAGGTCCGCTTACAGAAATTGGACAAGTACTAGCGAAATATTTGCAGGAAAAGAAAGGGGTAAGGAGAGCATGACGAATCCGTTTGAAAATGATAATTACACATATAAAGTATTATTGAATGAGGAGGGTCAGTATTCTCTCTGGCCTGTCTTTCTCAATGTACCTATTGGTTGGCATGTCATACATGAAGAAGCTAGTAGACAGGTTTGCCTAGAATATGTTGAAACTAACTGGAAAGATTTGAATCCAAAAAGTAATCAAGTTAGTGAAAAAACATTAGTAGGAAAACGATAATGAAAGCAAACATAAATCCAAAAGTAGTTGTAAGTATTGTTTATATAACAGCGATGTTTATGGCTGCGATGGACGCAACAATTGTGAACGTAGCACTGCAAACGATAAGTAAAGAATTACAAGTACCCCCATCTGCAATGGGGACAGTAAATGTAGGGTATTTAGTTAGTTTAGCTGTTTTCCTTCCGATTTCCGGTTGGTTAGGAGATCGTTTTGGTACGAAAAGAGTATTTTTAATTGCTCTTTTCGTATTTACAACTGCATCTGTATTATGTGGAATTGCTAACGATATTACTTCATTAAATATTTTTCGTATCGTTCAAGGTGCTGGTGGAGGGCTTTTAACACCGGTTGGGATGGCAATGTTATTCCGAACATTTTCACCAGAGGAAAGACCGAAAATTTCTCGATTTATTGTGTTGCCAATTGCTGTTGCACCAGCGATTGGACCAATTATTGGTGGTTTCTTTGTAGATCAAATGTCTTGGCGCTGGGCATTTTATATTAATCTACCGTTTGGTATTGTTGCATTGGTATTTAGTCTTCTATTTTTAACAGAGCATGTTGAAAAATTAGCTGGTCGCTTTGATTCTCTCGGTTTTGTTCTTTCAGCACCAGGATTTGCGATGCTCATATATACACTCAGTCAAGGGCCATCAAAAGGATGGATTTCTTCAGAAATAATGATTACTGGGATAGCTGGCATTATATTCATTACTTTGTTTATAATTGTAGAGCTAAAAGTAAAGCAACCGATGTTAGATTTACGTCTATTAAAAGAGCCGGTATTTAGAAAAATGAGTCTTATTTCATTGTTTTCATCAGCTGGTTTACTAGGAATGTTATTTATTTTTCCGCTTATGTATCAAAATGTAATAGGAGTTTCCGCACTGGAATCTGGTCTTACGACATTCCCAGAGGCGATTGGATTAATGATTTCTTCACAAATTGTACCGTGGTCATATAAGAAAGTAGGAGCTCGAAAGGTAATCTCTATTGGGTTAATATGTACGGCGGTTATATTTGTTTTATTAAGTTTTGTAAATCACGATACGAATCCATGGCAAATTCGGACATTATTGTTTGGAATAGGTATTTTCTTAGGTCAGTCTGTAGGTGCAGTCCAATTTTCTGCTTTTAACAATATTGAACTGTCCTCTATGGGTAGAGCAACTACTATATTTAATGTTCAAAATCGATTAGGATCTGCAATAGGAGTTGCTGTTTTAGCTAGTATATTAGCTGCCTTTGGAAGTAATAGTGTACAAAATAATGTTTCAGCAGATTTCTTACCATATCAAGCAGCATTAATTGGTGCAGCAATATTTTTATTCATAGCATTACTATTTTCTTTACGTATTTCCGATAAAGAGGTAATGTCAAAGAAGAATAAAAAGCCGTTATCCGCATTACAAAAAGAGAAAGAAGTTGTAAATGAATGAGTTGCAGCACGCTAATGCTCTTTTAAAATAAAGTAATATTGGTAGTTAAAAGGAGAGAGTTTGCATGATAGAGAGTAAAGGTGTAGATTCTTTATCTACTCTTAATGAGAATAGTTGTCAAATTTGGTGGGCAAGAATTTCAGATTTACAATTATGGCATTACAATTTACTAAATGACGTTGAACGAGAGAAAGCAAATTCATATCATCATCCGGCAGATCGTGCACGTTTTATAATAGGTTGCGTAATTAGTAGGTTAGTTCTTGGTAAGATACTTTCAATATCGCCAGTTCAAGTGCCGATTGATCGAATGTGCCCAGTATGTAAGTTGCAACATGGTAGACCGCAATTACCAGAAGGTATGCCACAAATATCAGTTTCACATTCAGGTGAGTGGGTTGTCGTTGCATTTACAAAATCTGCACCTGTTGGTATTGATGTTGAACAAATCAATTCAAATGTAGATATTATGAAAATGGCTGAGGGTGTATTAACAGACATTGAAATAGTACAAGTTATGAAATTACCTGATGAACAGAGACTAGAAGGGTTTTTAACATATTGGACTCGAAAAGAAGCGGTGCTGAAAGCGACAGGTGAAGGACTATTGATTCCACCAGTACATATTACTGTATCAACTCCAAATGATCCTCCAAAATTGTTAGTTTTTAAGGAAAGGCAAGAGTTAGTAGAAAATACAATGATGGAAGATGTAGGGCCTAGTTTAGATTATATCGCTTCCATTGCAATTTTCAGTAAAGAAGTGACTGAAATTACGCAGTTAGATGCGGTAGCGCTTTTAAATCTTAAATAAAATATTTTATAGAAGAGGTGTTCCTCATGTTAGTAGCGGAAAATAGAAACAATAAATTCATTTATAATGTACAGGCAATTAGGAATATTTTATTTTCTGGAGACACATCATCTATTCATGCTTTAGAAAAACTTTTGAATGATACAGTCCAGTTTGATGTTCTCGAACAAGAGGTACTTAATAGACAGTACATTCCGAAAGAAGCAAAGAATTTCTTTGATAAAGATGGAACATTTCTTTACCGTGTATCTAATGTTAGTTATAAAGGTAAGGTGTTATCTGAAAATCTAATTTTTGCGGACACTTCGTTTTTACCACATACTATAAAGCAAGAATTAGAGAATGGAAATATTCCAGTTGAAAAACTTATAGAAAAAATGGAAGTAAGAAGAAACGTATTATATGAAGGATATCAGCCATCTGGCAATATTATTGAATTGTTTGATGGGTGTTCGGTAGCTGCAAATGTTTATCCAACTAGAAAATATCAGATTGTAAGTAACTGCAAATGTATATTTTATATTTGCGAAGTGTATCATGCAAAGAATATAAAGGAACTACTTAAATAAGAAATAAACAATAAACCAGCCNNGGCTGGTTTATTGTTTATTTTACAGCTTCTTTTAACTCTTTCCCTGCTTTAAATGCTGGAACTTTACCAGCGGCAATTTGAATTTCTTCTCCAGTTTGTGGATTACGCCCTGTACGAGCAGATCTTTCACGTACCTCAAAAGTTCCAAAGCCAATCAGTTGAACTTTATCGCCAGATTGTAATGCATTAGCAATTGTGTCAAATACGGATTGCACAGCCGCAGAAGCATCCTTTTGAGAAATATCAGCTGATTGTGCCACATTTTTAATTAATTCTGTTTTATTCATATTTTCACCTCATAAAAAATTTTTTAGAATGAATGTTTTAGTATAATGGATAGTAAAGATAAAGCTATCCCTATGATTAGAAAGAATGCTGTATAGTTATGTTAATTTCGTTACAAGTGACTGAATCCCTGCAAATAATCAGGGATTTATTAAGAATTGATGCATACAAAAAGCTGTAGTATGAAGATGAGGGGGAGTATACAGATGATTTTTCGTGAAAAGAATGAGAAAGAGAGTATATTAATTCGTCAACATGATCATGGTTTTTTGGCTGGAGAGATTGCTAGTAATATAAAAGAAGATTTCTTTGGAAATCAGGAATATTTAATGGAAACTATTGATGCTATATATGAACATGATAGAGGATGGATAGGGCTAGATAAAGTCCCGATTTTGAATGATGCTAAAAATATTCCGTATACATTTATGGATTGTCCAAGTTCATTACGCTTTGTTTTTTATACGATTGGTTTGAATGAAATTGAAGATTTTAATCCATACGGGGCATTACTTTGTAGTAAACATTTTTTATCATTTCCGCTAAATGAAGAAGATGAAGAGATGTTGTCTTTTTATAAACATGAATTGGAACGACAAAAAAGAATATTGAAAACGTTAACAAAAAAACAATACTCAATGTTCGATAAACACTATAGATTATTAAAGTTTTGTGATGAACTTTCTTTATATGTATGTATGAATAAACCCGGTGTAAAAAAGAAAGATGAAATTGATTTATTTAAAAATGGTTTTGAAGGAACAGAAATGTTTAATAGCAAGGAGGATAAAATAATTCAAGCAGAGTGGGTGGATGGAGAAACAATTCGAATTAAACCGTTTCTATTTAAAATAGAATTTCATACTTATGTAAAATATAAAGCCCTAAATAAACGTGAAATTGAAGAAAAAGGGATTGCAAAGGCTGATAAAGAATCTGAAATTAAGAAACAAAAAATTCGTTTCATAAAATAAAGAGGCGATTTTAACATGTATGGACTAATACATGATTATTCAATCGATTAAAAGAGTTACCATGTTATGAGACAATTTTTTACGAAAAGATACAGAGTGTATTTCCATCAATTAAGCATTCTTTCACACATATTTATATTATTGATATAAATATATTTTTATCGATATTAATTAGAGGAAAGAGGGAAATAAAAAAGGAATGTTCATGATGTATGAGTCATTCCTTTTCGGGATATTAACTTGCCTGTTTTTTATTACTTTCTTTCAATTCCTCTGCTTGTAAAAAGCGATTTGTTTCAGTGACAACAATACCACTTAATCCAATTAGACCAATTAAATTTGGAATTGCCATAAGTCCATTTGCAATATCAGCAAATGTCCATACAATGCCTAGTTTTAAATTGGCGCCAATCGCAATCATCACAATAAAGATTGCTTTATAATACCGTACAGCACCTTGTCCAAATAAATAAGCTACACATTTCTCGCCATAATATGACCAACCTAAAATAGTAGAGTAGGCGAATAAAATTATAGCAATACCAAGAATTATACTACCAGTAGTGCCGAATACAGATTGGAATGCTAGTGTTGTAGCTTCAACACCAGTTTTTCCTGATTTCCATGCACCTGTTGTAATTAAAACAAGTCCCGTAATTGTACATACAATAAATGTATCAAGAAAAGTCCCAGTCATAGAAACTAGTGCTTGTTTTGCAGGTGAATCAGTTTTTGCCGCAGCGGCCGCAATAGGAGCACTTCCTAAACCAGCTTCGTTCGCAAATACACCGCGAGCCATTCCGATTTGAATAGCTGATGCAACTGTTGCACCAATAAAACCACCAGCAACTGCAGTGCCTTGAAATGCGCCAGAAAAAATAAGTGAAAATGTCTCTGGAATTTGATCAAAGTGATAGAAAATAATAATAAGACCAGCAATTATATAAAAGAAAGCTTTAATAGGAACGACATACCCAGTCACTTTCCCAATTTTTTTAACTCCACCTAAAATTACAATTGCAATTAAAAATGACATTAATATACCAGTTAAAGCAGGGGAAAAAGAGAAATTGATTCGCATTGCCTCTGCAACTGAGTTAGATTGCACCATATTTCCGATACCGAAAGAAGCAGTTGTACCGAATATGGCGAATAAAACTGCAAGCCATTTCTTACCTAAACCACGCTCTAGATAATACATCGGTCCACCTGAGTATTCACCATTTTCGTTATTAATACGGTATTTCACTGCAAGGATTGCTTCAGCATACTTTGTTGCCATTCCGAACAAAGCAGTAATCCACATCCAAAAGACTGCACCAGGACCTCCGATTGTAACAGCGGTTGCGACACCGGCTATATTTCCCATACCAATTGTTGCGGCCATAGCTGTCATGAGTGCTTGGAAGTGACTAATATCTCCAGAAGAAGATGTATCTTCTGATTTTTTAAAAGCTAATTTGTGAGCGTATAATAGTTTACTAAACTGTAAACCTTTTAAACGCACTGTGAGAATGATTCCTGTTCCAACGAGTAGCAACAAAGTCGGTAATCCCCACACATAATGATTAATTTGTTCTAATACTGTACTTACTGTCTTCATCTTTATTCTCCTTTTTTAGAAAAAATAAAAACCACTTCAAGTAAATGAAATGGTCTCTGGAGAAACAAGGGATAGAAAAATAAACCGATACAAATCGGCATTTTCTTTCGCTTGTCTCTGTCCTTTTACCTGAGAGATTATCCGCTAAAGTAGCGGATTTGCTCCTTCGGTGCTCGTTTTCCTCCGCGCTATATAAAAGCGGGAGGGAGTCTCTCCAGAGATTCGTCCCCATGCAGTTCTACTTGTAACCAAGACCTGAGAGTTTCAAAGTTGGTATAACAACTTTTTGCCCCGTCGGTAGATCAATAGACCTTCTCCTGAATGGTTCATCCGAATTATAAAATTAATAACTTATACGCATTGAATGTGTATAGAATCAATAAAAACATTATAGATATACAATTAGTGAAATGCAAACATTTTTTTATTTTAAAATAGTAAAGAGTTTTATTTGTTCGAAAGTCCTAATTTATCTTCAACTTCATTTAAATTAGATAAAGCGATTACAATATGTTGATCTGGAAGTCCTAAAGCATGTTTAGTATTTTCAATTGTTTCATTGGATGGAGTAGAGTTATTTGCTCCGTCTATAATTAAATTTGCTACATTTTTCATGAAATTTGATGCGGATTTAAACTGGGTTGTGAATTGAATTAGTTGTTTTTGCATATTTATATCTGTTATGTTTTCTTCGATTTTAAGCGTGTCTATTTCGTTCATAATTGTTCCATATTGCTTGGAAACAGTAGTCATTGTAACTAATAGTTTATCTCTGGCTACTGAATCTCCGTTCGTATTAATCCCTTTCCAGACAGGCAACCAATCTTTTTCGATGATTTCATTATAATTTTTAGTTAATTCATCAATTTTTGGTTGTAATTTAGTTTTGAAAATTTTTGTATCCGCTGTTTCTACAGCTGCTTTTTCGTTGTTATTTTTAACATTAGTAACGTAGAAAATCGTACCGAAAATGACGAAAATAGAAATAACAACTGTCCATTTAGTAAAAAGTAATTTCTGCAATATGTAACGCCTCCAAAATTTAAAAACTTATAATTATAATATATAACAATATTGAAATTACTATGCGTATAGAATAAAATAGTATTTCTTATGGAAATGAGTTTATAGTTTACCAAGTATAAAAAATAAGAAGTTTTATTGAATAATATAGAAAATCAGTGAGATATAATTATGTTATGTAAATTAAAAGTGGGATAAGAAAGCGAAGCAAGAGATTTAAATTTTTATATTTCAGATGTATTTTTACACGGTAAGTATTCCGGTAATCAACTTACAACATTTACGGAGGGCATCAAATTTCGAGTAAGTAAATGGAGTTGATAACAAAATAAATTAACGTTTGTGTATATGGAAAAGTAGAAAGTATGGCGAGTGGGAAAGGAAAACAAGCTGTATGTAAGGAAGAATGGCTTGTATATTAAGCACGGAAAAAGTGCATAAATGAATGTATAATAAAGATATTTTCTTATAAACGAGAAATTAATAGAAGACGTTATATACCCTTTCATGTTAATATATTTAAGTTATAATAGGAGGTTTACCCTTTTGTATTGTACGGTAGAAGCAGTGTGAGCTTGAAATTTTTTTAGAAAAGGATGTGCCTAATTTGCGTATCAATAAATTTATTAGTGAAGCTGGAAAAGCGTCTCGCCGCGGAGCGGATAAACTAATTAATGAGAGAAGAGTAATTATTAACGGTAAGGTTGCAAAAATTGGTGACCAAGTAAATCCAGGTGATGATGTACGAGTAAATGGAGAGCAACTTCGTATTGCTCGAGATCACGTATATATCGCTTTAAATAAACCAGTAGGTATTACATGTACAAGTGAAAAATCAGTAAAAGGCAATATTATCGATTTAGTGAATCATCCATTGCGAATTAGTCACATTGGACGTCTTGATAAAGACTCAGACGGTTTAATTTTGTTAACGAATGATGGTGATATTGTTAATGAAATTTTACGTGCTGAAAATAAACATGAGAAAGAATATATTGTTTCAGTAGATAAGCCAATTACTCCTGATTTCTTAGAGAAAATGGCAGCGGGTGTTAAAATTCTAGGTACAAAAACACTTCCTTGTGAGATCACACAGTTATCAAAATATGAGTTCAAAATTATTTTAACACAAGGGCTAAATCGTCAAATTCGCCGTATGTGTGAAGCTTTAGGCTATCAAGTATACACGTTAAAACGTACGAGAATTATGAATATCGAATTAAATAATTTACCAGTCGGACAGTGGAGAGATTTAACGAAAAAAGAGAAAAGACGTCTATTTTCAGACTTAAATTATGAACCACAGGATTGGTAAAATTGTGAAGTGAAACCAAAAATTTTTTGGTTTCACTTTTTTAAATTAAATAAATAATATTTTTTAACACTTGCAAAAATAAAATGAATAAGATATATTAAATAACAATAAATGGATGTATATTTAAAAGCAAAGAAAAGGACACGAGTTATTTTACCCGGTTATACAGAGAAGGAAGGAAAGCTGAAAACTTCCTAACGCAGAAAAATAACTTACCACCTTAGAGCTGCACTAGGGAAACCAAGTATCTAGTGCCGTGTAAGCGACGTTATCGCAAAAGAAGCCATTGCATTTTGTGATGGGAATCTGGGTGGAACCACGGGTATAAGCATATCCGTCCCTAAATTTTAGGGATGAATATGCTTTTTTGCATTTAATTTCATAATAAGCGAAGAAAAGGACACGAGTTATTTTACCCGGTTATACAGAGAAGGAAGGAAAGCTGAGAACTTCCTAACGCAGAAAAATAACTTACCACCTTAGAGCTGCACTGGGGAAATTAAGTATCTAGTGCCGTGTAAACGAACGACGTTACCGTAAAAGAAGCCATTACAATTTGTGATGGGAATCTGGGTGGAACCACGGGTATAAGCACGCTCGTCCCTATTTTAGGGATGAGTGTGCTTTTTATTATGAAATGGAGAGATGAAAAATGAAAGAACAAATGATTGAAATTAAATTTCTAGATGGTAGCGTTAAAGAATTTGTAAAAGGAATTACTTTAGAAGAAATCGCTGAATCTATTAGCAACAGTTTAAAAAAGAAAGCAATCGCAGGAAAAGTAAACGAGCAATTTTTTGATTTACGCCGAAACATTGAAGAGAATGCAGAAGTAGAAATTATTACTATTGATTCAAATGAAGGTGTAGAAATTGCAAGACACTCCGCGGCACATATTTTAGCGCAAGCTGTACAAAGGATTTATGGTGATATAAACCTTGGTGTAGGACCAGTTATTGAAAATGGATTTTATTATGATATGGATCTTCCAAGTAGTGTAAACGTAGAAGATTTACCAAAAATCGAAAAAGAAATAAAAAAGATTGCAAATGAAAATATAAAGATAGAACGAGTTGAGGTTTCTCGAGAAGAAGCAGCAAAACTGTTTCAAGAAATGAACGATCGATTGAAATTAGAACTTTTAGAAGCGATTCCTAATGAGGAAAGTGTAACACTATATAAACAAGGTGAATTTGTAGATTTATGTAGAGGACCGCATTTACCATCTACAGGTTATTTGAAAGCATTTCAATTAACTCACGTTTCCGGTGCATATTGGCGAGGGGATAGTAATAACCAAGTGCTTCAGCGTATATATGGTGTTGCATTCTCTTCTCAAAAAGAATTAGAAGAGTATTTACATTTCGTTGAAGAGGCTGCGAAGAGAAATCATCGTAAGTTAGGCAGTGAGCTTGAGTTATTTATGTTTTCTGAAGAGGCTCCGGGAATGCCGTTTTATTTACCGAAAGGACAAATTATTCGTAACGAATTGGAAGAATTTTTAAGAGAAATTCAAAAAGAGTACAATTATCAAGAAGTACGCACTCCGTTCATGATGAACCAAGAAGTATGGGAGAGATCAGGGCACTGGGGACATTATAAAGATAATATGTATTTCTCTGAAGTAGATAATAAAAGTTTTGCATTAAAACCGATGAACTGCCCAGGGCACATGCTTATGTTTAAAAATAAATTGTATTCTTATCGTGAATTACCGATTCGTATGTGTGAATTCGGTCAAGTACATCGCCATGAATTTAGTGGTGCGTTAAACGGATTATTAAGAGTACGTACTTTCTGCCAAGATGATGCACATTTATTTGTAACTCCAAAACAAATTGAAGATGAAATCAAATCCGTAATGGCGCAAATTGATTACGTATATAAAATATTTGGATTCGAATATGAAGTAGAGATTTCTACTCGTCCAGAAGATTCAATGGGTGATGATAAATTATGGGAGCAAGCAGAAGCAGCATTAGAAAATGTATTACAATCGCTAAATTATAAATATAGACTAAATGAAGGTGACGGTGCATTTTACGGACCAAAAATTGATTTTCATATTAAAGATGCTTTAAATAGAAGTCATCAGTGCGGAACAATCCAGCTTGATTTCCAAATGCCAGAGAAATTTGATTTAAACTATATAGATGAAAATAATGAAAAGAAAAGACCAGTCGTTATTCACAGGGCAGTTTTAGGGTCACTAGATCGATTTTTAGCAATATTAATTGAGCACTTTGGAGGTGCGTTCCCGGCATGGGTGGCACCAGTTCAAGTGAAAGTCATTCCAGTTTCAAATGCAGTACATGAACAATATGCCAATGAGGTTGCACATAAATTGGCACAAGCTGGGATTCGTGTTGAACAAGATATACGAGATGAAAAGTTAGGATATAAAATAAGAGAAGTACAAATGCAAAAAGTTCCTTATGTTCTTGTTATTGGGGATAAGGAAATGGAACACGGAGCTGTAAATGTACGTAAATATGGAGAAGAGAAGTCAGAAGTTGTTGAATTAGATGCATTTGTGGAAAGCATTGAAGAGGAAATAAAGAATAGAAAATATTGATAAGAAAACAGATCATTATAGTGGTGTGTTTTCTTTTTATCTTACAAAAATGTAAGGTGTTTGTTAATTCGAATTGGTAAGTGGTGTGGCGTGCTGCAACTCCAACAGAGCCTCCTAATAGTAATCCGTCGAACGAAAAAACGTAACAATCATTGGCATCCATAAGTGTTCCATAGTACCACACTCCGATTCTATTCCCTTATTTTTCTTATTGAAGTTTGTTCTAGTTAATTTGATGGTAGTTTGAAATTTTTAATAATGCTTATAAAAGTGCAAGTTCTTGACTAATCAAAAGAGACTTCCCACAAGTGAAAAAGAAACTTTGGAAAGAGATGTTTTGGTTAAGAAGTTTTTGCTTATTAACTACTGGTGGTTCGCCAATAGACGTAATAAAGAAATATATTGAAAATCAACGTGAAAAGTGAGTATCTTTGGCTAATAATCAATGGGAGATGAACAAAACACCCACTGATTAAAATTTCTCTTTATCTTTTCAAATATGTAAGATTTTACATGTCGATTATACTTTTACTTATTATGTAAGTAGGATATACTAAAATACATACATTTTTAGTATTGGAGAGAAGTAAAACGACATGGAATTAGCGAAATTGGAAAAAGTAATTGAAATAAAAAAAGAAGAACTTTTATATTTAGTATCGGATTATGGAATTCAACATGAAAAAGTACTGGCATTAAGTCAGGAAATAGACAAATTGATCAATTACTTTATGTTTGTAAAATAGAGGGAACTATAGCATAGTTTGAAAAATGTTATAGTTCTTTTTATTTATTCATTTAAAATGATGGTTATTTACTGATTAAATATATATGTGTATTTGTATATGGTGTCAAACTTTTTACAGAATGATCAAGCTGCTAGCCGAATATAAGGACTTTTGGGTATAATAATAAAGGAATTATTAATTGTATCGGTTAGGAGCGCGGCAAATATGAAAACAGTTGTTGTTATCGGTGGAGGTATAACGGGACTTTCTACTATGTTTTACTTAGAAAAATTAAAGCGGGATTATAATGTGGATTTAAATTTAATTCTTGTAGAGAAAGAAGATTTTTTAGGTGGTAAAATCCATAGTGTAAAAGAAAAGGATTTTATTATGGAATCAGGAGCGGATTCTATCGTTGCTCGTAATGAACATGTTATGCCGCTTGTAAAAGATTTAAATTTAGAAGAAGAAATGGTATATAACGAAACGGGTATTTCTTATATATATTCTGATAACATTTTACATCCAATTCCTTCTGACACTATATTTGGGATTCCGATGAGTGTCGAATCGTTGTTTAGCAGTACGCTTGTTTCAACGAAAGGAAAGATTGTTGCTTTAAAAGATTTCATAACGAAAAATAAAGAGTTTACGAAAGATACATCACTTGCTGTGTTTTTAGAGAGTTTTTTAGGAAAAGAGTTAGTGGAAAGACAAATTGCACCTGTGCTTTCAGGGGTATATTCCGGTAAATTGAATGAGCTTACAATGGCATCTACATTACCGTATTTATTGGATTATAAAAATAAATATGGAAGTATTATTAAAGGTATTGAAGAGAATAAAAAACAATTTCAATCAGCCGGAAATAAAAAATTTATATCATTTAAAAGCGGACTATCAACGATTACTAATCGCTTAGAAGAAGTGTTGACTGAGACTGTCATAAAAAAAGGTGTTGTAACGACGGCTGTAAGTAAACAAAGTGATCAATATGAGATTTCTTTTGCAAATCATGAGACAATTCAAGCCGATTATGTTGTTTTAGCAGCTCCGCATGATATTGCACAAACTTTATTACAGTCTAATGAGTTAAACGAGCATTTTAATAAATTTAAAAATTCATCGCTTATTAGTATTTACTTAGGTTTTGACATATTAGATGAACAACTATCGGCTGACGGCACAGGATTTATCGTAACAGAAAACAGTGATTTACATTGTGATGCTTGTACATGGACAAGCCGTAAGTGGAAACATACATCGGGTAAACAAAAGCTTTTAGTAAGAATGTTTTATAAGAGTACAAATCCAGTATATGAAACGATAAAAAATTATAGTGAAGAAGAATTAGTACGAGTAGCTTTATACGATATCGAAAAGAGTCTTGGAATAAAAGGTGAACCAGAAGTAGTTGAAGTTACAAATTGGACAGATTTAATGCCGAAATATCATTTAGAACATAATCAAGCGGTTCAAGCATTACAAGAAAAAATGACGATTCTTTATCCAAATGTATATTTAGCTGGAGCTTCATATTACGGTGTAGGAATTGGAGCTTGTATTGGCAATGGAAAGAATACGGCCAATGAAATAATGGCTACATTAAGTGAAGAGTTAAAATAATATTGTAGAATACATATGTAAAAACTGTCCCTCGGCATAATGGAGGGACAGTTTTTTATTTATTTCACTTGAATTGAAACTTTTTTATTTCTTACATTATTCTCTTTTATTGTTAATGTTATTGTTCCAGACTCTTTAAATGAATATGGTGAGAGTTGATAAATCTCTTTTATACTATGTTTTTCTTTTAGTTTATTTGTAGATATTGATACTATATTTGCCTTCCATACTTCTTGTTTGCCTGAAGGATAATCTATTAATATTTCTGGATTTTTAAACTGTAGTATTTCCCAAGAGACGAAATACAGTTTAACTTCTGCATCTTTTTTTTGGTAGTTTCTCTGAGAAATAACCGAATTCACTCACATTACCGAAAACGGTGTAGTTTTGATTTTGTAATTTAATATCTAAATAATTAGGTTGATATGTTGCTGCATGGTAGATTCCGTACGAAAGTGAGAGTATGGTAGCGATTAATATACCAACTGAAAATGTCTTAAAGCTATTTCCTTTAAAATTAGTCATCATGAATGAGTTTGGTGTAAATGTTTTTGCGAATAAAAAAATAAGCAAAATAAGTAAGAGGGATAAGCCGATGAATATATACATAGAATGTTCACACCTCCATAATAGAATTACGTACTTTCTTGATCCCGCTATTTGTGGGCAGTAAGACTCCCACCTTAAAATTCGGCGGATGCGAGGNNCCCGTAAAAGCCCGATTAGTAAGGGCTCATAATCAGTGGGGGATGGACAAAACCCCCACTGATTAAAGTTTCACTTTATTTTAACATGAATGTATGAATTTGTTTGTTTATTTAGAAGGAAAAAGTGAACATGGAACCGAAATCATATAATATCTTATTACGAGCGGTAAACTGTGCTAGAAATGTTTGATTTATGGAACATTGGGGACTTTCCTTATTGTAAATATTTTTTCTGCTATAATGAATGAGTAGAGAGAAAGGAGTGATCCTATGGTTATGGCGTTTCCTATATTAGAAACAGAACGTTTGCGTTTAGTTGAAATAGAACAATCTTATTGTCAAAAAATATATGAAATCTTTTCATTGGATGAGGTAACGTGTTATTACGGCATGAATTCATTTACGGAGTTTGGACAAGCTTCACGTATGATCGAATCTTTTTCAAAAAATTACCTTGAGAAAAAGGCAATACGATGGGGAATTGTGTTAAAAGAAACAAACACTTTAATAGGTACAATTGGGCTAAATAATTTACAACTATGGAGTAAACGATCTGAGATTGGATATGACTTGCAACCTTGTTATTGGGGCAATGGTTATGCCTCAGAAGCAGCTCAAGAAATTATTCATTATGGATTTCAAGATTTAGGTTTATTTAGAATTGGAGCTATTACATACCCTGAAAATGTTACTTCTTGCAAAATGTTATCGAAAATAGGTTTTCAAAAAGAAGGCTTGTTACGCGGCTATATTCATCAAGGAAATAAGCAACACGATGCATTATTATATTCAATAGTGCGAACAGATGTAGAAGACATAAATTTATAACAAAAACCCCCTTTTATTAAAAGAGGGGGTACGTACAGTTAACACACCTTTATAAAAATCTATAAAAAATTACAAATAAATTATAAAATGAGGTAAATCCGTTGCTATTTGCTTCATAATTTAGGTACAATAAAGTTACCTACAGTGAATCTAGGATATTGCGTAAGTAATATCGGCATTGGATAGACCATGATAGTGTGTAGGCTCGAAATCTGACAGGCAAAAACCACGCCAATAAAAGAGAAGTTGAGAATAATCACCTTACAAGATAACTCAACTATGTAAGATTCGTTGTATCCGAATTTACGCCCTCGGAGTGTCATACAAACGAAAGTAGCTTCAGCAAAATCGGACACGTAAAACAGGGGAATAAACAAACTTTATAGGGTTTTGGCAACGGGTACGTAAAAACTAACCTAGTTTAGGTAATAAACGTTCTCCGCTTTTCATGCTACTTTTACATAAAGGGCATTTTGGTTTTTCTTCAAATGAAAAGTTCTTTCTCATCCATCCTAAACAATCCTCTGATTCACATTCCCAAACAGGGGTTTGTTCTGGTGGTACTTCTGCTACATCGTTCTTTCGATTGCGATACATGTAACCACTCCTTTTATGTAAAAAATTTTAGTTATATATTAAAAAGGTTGTTAACCTTGCTGGTAACAACCTTTTTATTGTTTGAATTATAGCTTTACAACGTTTTTAGCTTGAGGTCCACGGTTACCTTCTTCAACTTCGAAGCTAACTTCTTGACCTTCGTCAAGAGATTTGAAGCCTTCACCAGTGATAGCTGAGAAGTGAACGAATACGTCGTTACCGTCTGCAACTTCGATGAAACCGAAACCTTTTTCGCTGTTAAACCATTTTACTTTACCTGTTAATGTCATGGTAATGCCTCCTAAAATTTAAAAAGATTACAATATGATCGGCCTTATTTGAATGAAAAATAAAAGTTCACATATTATCAAAAACCCATAAGGGGTACGAAATGCTCCTTATTGATACTTGATAATATGCAAAGGAAATATAGTGTTAAAATGACCTTAATTACTATCTTACAACAAATGGTGTAAAATAGCAAGTACTGGTAATATTAGTTAAATGTTGGTTAATAATGTTAAATGGTACAAAGACATCTCTTTTATTTATATATTATTCCTAATTTGAATTTATTCCAAAAAGAAATCATGTATATCAAAAAGTAAGTTTAAGGAAAACGCTATATATTTTAAATAAATTGTTGAGTACAATGATTAGGAGGATAAAATATTACAAAATAAACAATTTAAAATAATTAAAGCAGCAAAAGAAGGAAGAAGAAAAGTTCACCCTGTTTTCGCTGTTATACTTGCTATTGTATTTTAAACTTTAGGTGAACTGTTTATGTTATTTATACTGTTATTACCGAAAGCAGAAACATCCTTTATGAAGGCAATTTATAGTAATGTTGAGATGATATTGACGTTTGGCGGGGCTATATTTTTATAACACAAGAACGTATTGAAAGTTTACTTGAAATTGTAAACAGTAATGATGTTGCACAAAAAAGTACATATGTGGATATTTTAGAACGATGGAAACAAGGAAAATATGAAAAGGTTGATGAGGAACACAATAAGATTTGGAAATTGCAAAGCGGGAATTTAGGAAAAGGGAAAGGAGTAATGTCAGAAGCTGAACAAAAAGAATTAATTCATCAAGTGTTTATGCAAAAAGGTACATATTCAGGTAGTACATTAATTGCAGGTGGGGGACAGGCTAACAAATAAGATACATATTGATTTTGAAACACCTTTGTTGTTATAAATACAAAAGTGTTTTTTGTTGACTATCTAAGTTAAAAAAATGATTTAACATTTTGCAAAGGAATTCAACTCATTTTTCTTTTAATACTATTTCTATTATAATTTTGTCTTTTTTAATAGTGCAAGAAACAATTGTAAAACGGGTGATACCCATCTAGATTTATAATAGATTACATGACTCTGAATGACTGCTGGAGTTTCAATAGATTGAAAACATAGTTGTTCTTTTTGTTAATTTTCTTGTACAACAATGTAAGGAAGAATTGATATTCCTAACTCACACATAACAGATTGCTTAATTACTTCAACATTGAAAGTTTCAAATTAGAAAGCACTATTTTTATATGATAAATTTGTTAACATCCAAAAATCTTAATATGGTTTTATTCGACTTATTTTAAAATGGCCAAAACATAAAATTAATTAGACTATTTTTTTATATTTTATGATACTATATTGATTTGTAAGGGCTATTATTTTAAGAGTAAGTCATATAATTATATCTAATTTAAAGGAATTGACGTATGGAGGGACAATATGGGGAGTATTGAAAAAATTGCAAATTTTCTATTAGAAGAGCCGAAAAGGGAGCAGTTATTTCCTTTATTTGAAGAAGTGTTTGGGATTACAAGTCAAACATTGAATGATTTTTCGGAGAAAGGCTATTGGGATTATACATATAAAGCTTTATCATTTTTACAAGATGATAAAGCGGTTGCAAATGTCGCGGCATTTGCACTACCGTTGCTAATTAATGGCGAAAAAATAAATGCAGTTGGCATTCAATCAGTAATGACACATCCTAATTTTCGTAGACAAGGACTCATGACCCAATTAATGAGTAAAATGATAGAAGAAATCGATGAGCAATGTGAATGTGCATTTTTGTTTACTGAAAAACCTGAATTATATACATCATTTGGATTTAAAGTTGTGCAGGAACATCTGATGACAATATCATACGATAAAAAATATAATAGGGATTCTTTACTTAGAAAGTTAGATTTTTATTTAGAAGAGGATAGACAATTAATAGATGAAACTATCGATAACAGTCAAAGGCTTTCAAATATGTTTTCTACTTTGAACTACAAATCTTCGTTTTATTTGAATATGTATGACTTGAGATGGAATGGAAAACTGTATTATTCTAAGAAGTTAGATGCAATCATTATTTATGAAGTAGAAAACAAACAGTTAAAATTATATGGAGTATTCGCGCCGGTACTTCCAATTTTAGATGAAATATGTAAGGAAATCTCTGAAGATTTTATGGAGATTGAATTTTATTTTTCTCCAGATCAACTAGGAATTGAAGATGTACAATTTACAGAATTCCAGTCTAGTAAGTATTTAATGGTTCGAAGTAAGAAAGAGCTAGATTTTAAAGGTTACAAATTCCCAGTTTTAACGGAGTTTTAAAAATTAATCTAAGTGCTTTTTTATGGGAGGAAGTATGAAAATATCATATATACCCAATCTATGTGAAAACGAACCAGCACTGGGAACAGATTAGAATTGCTCATTTGCTGGGGGATTTTGGTGAAAAGCATGTTAAAATAGGTTTCTACACATGTAGTCCATCTAAGAATAATGAATTAGAGACCGAGTTTTTTGATTTTACAATTGAACAAATATAGATAAAAACCGCATTCTTATTAAATGAGAATGCGGTTTTTTCTTAACTAAAAATAATGCACATTCTTTTATTAAGCATTTACCAAATCAATATGAGACAAAAATTGCTTCAGAAGGATCGAATTTAAGTCAAGGACAAAAACAGCTTCTTGCAATTGCGCGAGCGATTTTAGCTCATGCAGATATATTAATTCTCGATGAAGCAACATCTAATATTGATACGAGAATAGAATTACAAATTCAAGCGGGGGTAAATAATTTAATGAGAGGACGAACAAGTTTCGTAATCGCTCATCGTCTCAAAACAATTGAAAAGGCAGATTAAATCCTTGTTATAAAAGATGGCGGTATTTTGGAAAGAGGGAACCATGAATCTCCCATGGAAGATAGCGTAATAAATTTAGCATTTGAAATTAATTAAGTACGATTGAAATTGCACTGAAAACCAATAGTATAGCCATAATGATGTTAAATAATTGGTTATGTTTTAATAATATTTTTTGGAACATTGAACCAAATAGGCTCCAACTAAATGTACTCATTAAACCGACTATACCTAGAAATAATGAAAAAAGTAAAAAATTTGAATATGAATTGTAGTAAGGGAGAATAAAAGTTGATACTACAGTCAATCCGAATAATATTCCTTTAGGGTTAACAAATTGAAGAAAAATCCCTACAGTAAATAAGTTTTTATTATGTTTTTTATCGGGATCGGTACTAGCTTTACTAGTGAGTATTTTAAAAGCTAAATATAACATATACGCTACACCTAAAATTTTTAAAGGGAATTCGATTATTGGAAGGATATTAGTTAGCAAAACATTAAAGAAACTACATAAGGAGGTGAGGATGAAAAAACCGAAAGCTACTCCAAAGCAAAATTGCATACTCTTCTTCAATCCATGTTGATTAGAAAAGGTCATAGCTAGAAAATTGTTAGGACCGGGTGTAAAGCTACTTATAAAAACAAATAATAAAAAAGAAAATATTGGCATTTTAAAACCTCCTAATTTTTAGCATGTGTTATAATGATCAAAAAGGATGATATAGCGTGCTTTTTTATCCTGCTATTTATGGGCAGTAAGACTCCGACCTCAAAATTTGGCGGATGTGAGGAAGTTAGGTGGNNAATCAGTGGGGGATGGACAGAACCCCCACTGATTAAAGTTTTACTTTATTATACGTAACGGTCGTTATATTGTATATAGTGTAGGGGTGGTTTTATGGAAGAAATTCAACTTATTTTGGTGAGAAATTTAAAAACAATACGAGAGAAAGAAAAATTAAGTTTAGAAAAGGTTTCTCAATTAACAGGTGTGAGTAAAGCCATGATTGGACAAATTGAAAGAGGAGAATCCAGTCCGACACTAACGACAATATGGAAAATTGCTAATGGATTGAAAGTGTCTTTTACATCTTTAATTAATAATCCGCAACCTGATACGAAAGTAGTTTTACGAAATGATGTTCAAGTATTGTCTGAAGACAATGGAAGATATAAAGTTTATCCCTCTTTTCCTTTCCAAGATAATAGACATTTTGAAATCTATACAGTTGAAATTGAAACAGAGGGAAATTTAAGATCAGAAGCGCATAAAGAAGGAACAGAAGAATTTATAACGGTGTTTGAAGGGGAATTGACAATTGAAGTGAATAATTGCCAATATAAATTAAATAGTGGAGATTCAATTCGCTTTAAGGCGGATAGACCTCACTCTTATAATAATTCGGGAAGAACATTAACTCGGTTATGTATGACCATTTATTATCCAGCTTCATAAGTTTGCATGTACATTAAGAATATAAAAAATTGTGTAATGATAAAACCATCTATAAGAGGTGGTTTTTATTTTTTTGTAATTTACAAAAAAAGACACTCATTTGAGTGTCAACATAGTATTGCTCTCGCATATAGGATTGGAGAATGTTTCTCAAATACATATTGAGATGGTTCGTATAGGAGAAACTGTCTTCCTATTTAATGTAACATCGGTAAGGGAGAGTGTAAATTGATAATATATATACGGAAAATTTAGTATAGATAGTTTCTACTATAAATATAGGTGAATTTGTTTTTATTGTTTAATTCCAATTAAAAAATTATTGTAAGGTTCTTATTTGTATGACGGATGTGAAATGTATCACTGATATTTAATAGTATTTATTATGAAAAAGAATGAAAATAGTGGTGTTGAAACTTGTAGAATATATAGTAAGGTATTTTTAAAACTTTCATATTTTAATAAATATGTATTTTTTAGGAGTGATAAACGCGGAAAATAAAATTATACTCTTTAGTTTAGGTGTTTTATCTAAGCACTCAATTGTTAAAAACATATAATTAATATGTGAGTCATGAACATAGTTAAATGGTGTTTGGAAGTTTAATTATATTTCATGTTTTCTATTCTAAGTTAAATGATTAACTCAACTTCTATTTTTCTACAATTACATTATTATAGTTCTTAGAATTGGAAATCACCCAAAAATAAGACAAGCAAGGAGGAAATATATGAAACATAATAATTGTTTTGGCCACAACCACTGTAACCCGATTGTTTTCACTCCAGAATGTTGTAATAATCCACAAACTGTTCCAATTACTAGCGATCAATTAGGACGATTAATCACTTTACTCAATTCTTTAATTTCGGCTATTGCAGCATTTTTTGCAAATCCAAGTGATGCAAACAGATTAGCTTTACTTAATTTGTTTACTCAACTATTAAATTTACTAAATGAATTAGCACCTTCTCCAGAAGGTAATTATTTAAAACAATTAATTCAAAGTATTATCAATGTACTCCAATCTCCTAATCCAAATTTAAGTAAATCACTTTCTTTATTACAGCAATTCTACAGTGCACTTGCACCATTCTTCTTCTCTTTAATTATTAATCCAGCAAGTTTACAACTTCTATTAAATTTATTAACTCAATTAATCGGTGCTACTCCAGGAGTAGGAGCGACAGGAGCAACAGGAGCAACAGGAGCGACAGGAGCAACAGGAGCAACAGGCCCAACAGGCCCAACAGGAGCAACAGGAGCAACAGGCCCAACAGGCCCAACAGGAGC
>NUMR01000061.1 GCA_002578045.1 Bacillus cereus | reverse complement strand
TTGTCATCCCAGACCGAACAGCAGAGTCTATGGAATTCGCCATCAAACAAATTACTGCCATGTATTCAACCGCTGCATTACAAACAGCTACAGTTGATAGAGGAAAAGAATTTTCGTGTTATCAACGAGTAGAAAAAGATTTAGGAATCGCAGTGTTTTTTGCCGATCCCTATTCTTCTTGGCAACGTGGAAGTAACGAAAACGCAAACGGTTTATTACGGGAGTTTTATCCGAAAAAAACAGATTTGAGCCTTGTTTCACAAGAACAATTGAATCAAGCACTGCTTCTTATTAACCAAAGACCGAGAAAATGTTTAGCGTGGAAAACTGCCCACGAAGCGTTTCAGGAGGAACTGTCGCACTTAGATTGACAAACTGTCTTATTAAAAAAGCGGGATGGAGTGTTATAAAAATACAAATTCATATGATTTTAAAAAAATAACTTGTTTAATATTTCACAATGATAATGTGGATGCTTTCACAAAGATGAAAGCGCGTAGCATTTATTATGTACTTGTAAGACATTAAACATATTTAAAAGGAGGTACAACAAATGAAGCATCCGATACATGTTACTTCAGAGATTGGAGAATTACAAACGGTTTTATTAAAACGGCCTGGTAAAGAAGTGGAAAACTTAACGCCAGATTATTTGCAGCAATTATTATTTGATGATATTCCATACTTACCAATTATTCAAAAAGAGCATGATTATTTTGCACAAACATTACGCAATCGGGGTGTTGAAGTTCTTTATTTAGAAAAACTAGCTGCTGAGGCATTAGTAGATAAAAAACTTCGAGAAGAATTTGTTGATCGTATTTTAAAAGAAGGACAGGCTGACGTAAATGTTGCACATCAAACCTTAAAAGAATATTTACTTTCCTTTTCAAATGAAGAATTAATTCAAAAGATTATGGGTGGTGTACGGAAAAGCGAAATCGAAACAAGTAAGAAGACACATTTATACGAATTAATGGAAGATCACTATCCGTTTTACTTAGACCCAATGCCTAATTTATATTTTACTCGTGATCCAGCAGCTACCGTGGGCGATGGCTTAACGATAAATAAGATGAGAGAACCGGCACGTAGACGTGAATCATTATTCATGGAGTACATCATTAAATATCATCCAAGATTTACAAATCACAACGTGCCAATTTGGCTAGATCGTAATTATAAGTTTCCAGTTGAAGGTGGCGACGAGTTAATTTTAAATGAAGAAACAATTGCAATTGGAGTATCTGCACGTACTTCAGCTAAAGCAATTGAACGTTTAGCTAAAAATCTTTTTAGCCGACAAAATAAAATAAAGAAAGTATTAGCGATAGAAATTCCAAAATGCCGAGCATTTATGCATTTAGATACAGTATTTACAATGGTCGATTATGATAAATTTACAATTCACCCGGCTATTCAAGGGCCGAAAGGAAATATGAATATTTATATTTTAGAAAAAGGTTTGGATGAAGAAACTCTTAAAATCACACATCGTACATCTTTAATGGAAGCATTAAAAGAGGTATTAGGCTTAAATGAATTAGTTCTTATTCCTTGTGGAGGAGGAGATGTAATTGCTTCTGCCCGTGAGCAATGGAATGATGGCTCGAATACATTAGCAATTGCGCCAGGTGTAGTTGTTACATATGATCGCAACTATGTATCCAATACCTTATTACGGGAACATGGTATAGAAGTGATTGAGGTGCTAAGTTCGGAATTATCTCGTGGTCGTGGGGGTCCACGTTGCATGAGTATGCCGATTGTTCGTAAAGATATTTAGTATAAATAACGGAGAAAGTAGGGATGAAGTATGTTAATGACTAGACCAAATTTAAAAGGAAGAAGTTTTCTAGCGGAAAAAGATTTTACACAAGAAGAATTATTATATTTTCTAGATTTAGCAGCAGAATTAAAGGAGAAAAAGAAAAATGGTATCCCACACGTTATTTAGAAGGGAAAAATGTAGCGCTTTTATTTGAAAAAACCTCTACTCGTACGCGATGCGCATTTACAGTAGCATGTACAGATTTAGGTGCGAATCCTGAATATTTAGGGAAAGGTGATATTCAGCTTGGGAAAAAAGAATCCGTAGAGGATACAGCAAAAGTGTTAGGACGCATGTTTGACGGAATTGAGTTTCGTGGGTTTAATCATGAAACTGTAGAATCTTTAGCGCAAAATTCTGGTGTACCCGTTTGGAATGGATTAACAGATATGTGGCATCCAACACAAACGCTCGCAGATTTATTAACGATTAGAGAACATGTAGGGAAACTAAAAAACGTGAAGCTCGTTTACGTTGGCGATGGACGAAATAATGTTGCTAATAGTTTACTAGTTGGTGGGGCAATTGTTGGAATGGATGTACGTATTTGTACACCGGAATCTTTATGGCCTGCGCAAGAAGTAATTGATTTAGCAAAAAAATATAATAAACAGGTAATGATAACAAGTAATGTGGAAGAAGCTGTTGCGGATGCAGATGTAATTTATACAGATGTATGGGTGTCTATGGGAGAAGAAGAAAAATTTGCTGAACGTGTTGAATTATTGAAACCTTATCAAGTAAATATGCAGATGATTAAAGAAACAGGAAATAAAAATGTGATTTTCTTACATTGTTTACCTGCATTTCATGATGTTAAAACGATGTATGGCGAGGAAGTTTATGAGAAATATGGGTTGAAAGAAATGGAGGTAACTGACGAAGTATTCCGCAGTAAATATTCAAAAGTATTTGATCAGGCTGAAAATAGAATGCATACAATTAAAGCGGTTATGGCAGCTACTTTAGGAAATATGGAGTAAAGAAGAAAGGGGGTCTTCCTTTCTTCTTTCTCCTCCTTTAGACACTATCATTCACTATTGTTTTCGTATTGTTATTGCAATTAAAGAGAGGTGAGTGGAATGGGTGAAGATAAGAAATTAGGGTTGTTTACTTTAACGGCTCTTGTAGTTGGTTCGATGATCGGTGGTGGAGCATTTAATTTAGCAAGTGATATGGCAAAAGGTGCTGGTGCCGGAGCCATTATTATAGGTTGGATTATAACAGGAATTGGGATGATTGCGCTTGGATTATCTTTTCAAAATCTAACTGTAAAACGGCCAGATTTAGACGGTGGTATTTTTAGTTATGCAAAAGCAGGGTTTGGCAATTTCATGGGGTTTAATAGTGCGTGGGGATATTGGCTATCTGCTTGGCTTGGTAATGTAGCTTACGGCACATTATTGTTTTCTTCATTAGGGTATTTCTTCCCAATTTTTGAAGGGGGTCAAAATGTAGCATCCATTATTGGTGCAAGCGTATTATTATGGTGTGTTCACATGTTAATTTTACGTGGAGTTCAATCAGCAGCACTTGTGAATTTAGTAACTACAATCGCCAAATTAGTACCTGTATTTGTATTTATTGTCGTAGGAATCTTCGCGTTTCATATTGATATGTTCCTAGATGGATTTTGGGGACAAGTTGGTTCTTTTTCATGGGGAGCGGTTGGTAGCCAAGTTAAAAGTACAATGCTTGTAACTCTATGGGTGTTCATTGGAGTAGAAGGGGCTGTTGTTTTATCTAGTCGAGCAAAAAATAGAAGTGATGTAGGAAAAGCGACGGTTATTGGCTTAATTGGTACACTCATCATTTACATTTTAATTACATTATTGTCTCTTGGACTTATGCAGCAAGCAGATATTGCTAATTTAAAAAATCCGGCTATGGCTTATTTATTTGAAAGTGTTGTTGGAAAATGGGGTGCCATCTTTATTAATTTAGGTTTAGTCATCTCTGTATTAGGTGCTTGGTTAGGATGGACTTTGCTCGCTTCTGAAATTCCATATTTAGCGGCTAAAGACGGAGTATTTCCAAAATGGTTTGCAAAAGAAAATAAAAATAAGGCTCCAGTAAATTCATTATGGATAACAAATGGTTTAATTCAAATGTTCTTATTAACATTCGTTGTTTCCGATCAGGCGTATAACTTTGCATTTTCTTTAGCATCTTCAGCTATTTTAATCCCATATGCTTTTTCAGCATTTTATCAACTGAAGCATAGTTTAAAGTCTGAAGAAACAGATCGAAATAAAAATATAATAATTGGCCTGATAGCAAGTATTTATGGCGTGTGGTTAGTTTATGCGGCTGGTTTAGAGTATTTATTATTAACAATGACTTTATATGCGCCAGGTATTTTTATTTTTTACAATGTTCAAAAGCAAAAGAGTTCGAAGCAAATATTTACTCGAGTGGAATTAGCATCATCAGTAGCAATTGGTGCTTTAGCATTCTTCGCGATTTATGGATTAATTACAGGAAGTATTACTTTATAAAGCGCTGTGAAAGCGAAATCAACTGGAGGGCTGAAATATGGCACGAAGAAAAATTGTAGTTGCACTAGGGGGAAATGCGATACAGTCTGGAAAAGCTACTGCAGGAGCACAGCAAGAAGCGTTGGAAAAAACAGCGGAACAACTCGTGAAAATAATGGAAAATGATGTAGATATAGTAATTGCGCATGGAAATGGCCCACAAGTGGGGAATATTTTATTACAGCAAAAAGCTGCAGAAACGGAAAAGACACCTGCAATGCCATTAGATACTTGTGGTGCAATGAGCCAAGGGATGATTGGATATTGGATGGAAAATGCGATTGAAAATGCGATTGAAAAGGCATTGAAAAAACGGAATATAAAAAAAGACGTAGCAACGGTTATAACACGCGTTGTTGTGGATGAAAAAGATGAGGCATTTAAAAATCCGACTAAACCAATTGGTCCTTTTTATACAGAGGAAGAAGCAAGCAGATTAATGGAAGAAACAAAAGCAGTGTTTAAAGAAGATGCTGGCAGAGGGTGGAGACGTGTTGTTCCATCACCGAAGCCTGTAAGTATTCATGAGCATAAAGTAATTAATTCTTTGGTCGAGGATGGAAATATAGTGATAGCTGTTGGCGGCGGTGGAATTCCAGTAATTGATTCCGAAGAAGGGCTAAAAGGAACTGAAGCGGTTATCGATAAAGATTTCGCTGCGCAGAAATTAGCTGAATTAGTAGATGCCGATACGCTCGTAATTTTAACTGCAGTCGATTATGTGTATGTAAATTATAATCAACCGAATCAAAAGAAATTAGAGCATGTCACAGTGAATAAATTAGAAGAATACATTGAGGAGCAGCAATTTGTTGCGGGAAGTATGCTTCCAAAAATTGAAGCTGCTATTAATTTTGTTAATACAAATCCAAAACGAAAAACGATTATTACGTCTTTAGAAAAAGTATATGAAGCACTAGAAGAAAAAGCTGGTACTATTATTTCTAAACAGGATGTATGCATGTATGTTTAAATAATTATGTACTCTACTTATTGTAAAAGAATAAGGAATTTACATCGCGTTCAATAAAAACAGTTGCAAACTATTCATATTTTGTTATGATAGTTTTACGAAAACGTTTGCATAAATTTCCGATGGAATGCAAAAGGAGCGAATGATTATGAATAAGACATGGTGGAAAGAAGCGGTTGCTTATCAAATTTATCCACGTAGCTTTATGGATTCAAATGGTGATGGTATTGGAGATTTACAAGGTATTATTGAAAAACTGGATTATTTAAAAGATTTAGGTATAGATGTAATTTGGATTTGTCCCATGTATAAGTCACCTAATGATGATAATGGTTATGATATTAGTGATTATCAAGGTATTATGGATGAGTTTGGCACGATGGGAGATTTTGATGCTTTACTAGATGAAGTTCATAAGCGTGATATGAAGCTTATTATTGATCTAGTTATTAATCATACGAGTGATGAACATCCATGGTTTATTGAATCTCGTTCATCTAAAGACAATCCGAAGCGTGATTGGTATATTTGGCGTGACGGTAAAGATGGTGCGGAACCAAACAACTGGGAAAGTATTTTTAATGGCTCGGCATGGGAATATGACGAAGTAACAGGACAATATTATTTACATTTATTCTCGCGTAAACAACCAGATTTAAACTGGGAGAATAAAGAGGTTCGTGAAGTGCTATACGATACAGTTAATTGGTGGCTTGAAAAAGGTATTGATGGTTTCCGTGTTGATGCGATCAGCCATATTAAGAAAGAAGATGGCCTGGAGGATATGCCAAATCCAAAAGAATTAAAATATGTGCCATCTTTTGATAAGCATATGAATGTGAATGGTATTCAACCTTTATTAGAAGAGTTAAAAGAAAATACATTTTCTAAGTATGATATTATGACTGTTGGCGAAGCAAATGGCGTTAAGATTGAAGATGCTGAGCTTTGGGCTGGAGAAGAGCAAGGTAAATTCAATATGGTATTCCAGTTTGAACATTTAAGCTTATGGGATGCAGAAAAGAAGAAAGACTTTGATATTGTGGGAGTGAAAAAGGTATTAACGAAATGGCAAAAAGGATTGGAAAATAAGGGATGGAATGCATTATATATTGAGAATCACGATCGGCCGCGTATTGTTTCAACTTGGGGAGATGATAAACAATTTTGGCATGAAAGTGCAACAGCTTTAGGAGCGATGTATTTCTTTATGCACGGTACACCGTTTATTTATCAAGGACAAGAAATTGGTATGACGAATGTTCAATTTCTAAATATTGAAGATTATAATGATGTAGCAATTAAAAATTTATATCGTGAGAAAATTGAAGAGGGCGTATCGCATCAAGATATGATGGAAATTATATGGGCTTCTTGTCGCGATAATTCACGTACACCTATGCAGTGGAATGATGAGATGAATGCTGGGTTTACAACAGGCACACCTTGGTTTGGTATGAATCCAAACTATAAGGAAATTAATGTTGAAAAGCAGAAAAATGAAGAGGATTCTATTTTCAATTTCTATAAGAAAATGATTGCCTTGAAAAAAGAGCACGATGTATTGAATTACGGTACATATGATTTACTTTTAGAAGATGATCCACAAATTTATGCATATACACGTACATTGCAGGATGAAAAAGTAATTGTAATTAGTAATATTTCAAACCAGGAAGCAGTATATAATGAGGATAAGTTCGTATTAGAACGAAAACGCTTGCTTTTGAATAACTATAAAGTTTCCGAACATGGTAAGGTATCTAAAATCACATTAAAACCTTATGAAACAAGGGTTTATCGCATTTCATAATAAAAAAGGATGCTCTTTGAGCATCTTTTTTATGAGACGAAAAAGTAAATTTTCTATTGCAATGTGAAAACGCTTTTATTAAAATAAATTTATGAAAACGATTGCGTAACAAAAAATATATAAGAAATCGTTTTTAGAAGGGGAACAGAAATTATAATTTAAATCATTATGCTTTTATAAATAAAGGGGAGGAAGAACAGATGAAAATTACTTCTTTTGATTTTTGGCAGAAGTTTGGAAAAGCATTATTAGTTGTTGTAGCTGTAATGCCAGCAGCTGGTTTAATGATTTCCATCGGTAAGCTCATCGGTATGTCTGCTGGGGATATTAACGCAGTTCATACAATTGCTCGAGTAATGGAAGACATCGGTTGGGCAATTATTACAAATTTGCACATTTTATTTGCAGTAGCAATTGGGGGATCTTGGGCGAAGGATCGCGCAGGTGGTGCATTTGCAGCATTATTAGCATTCGTCTTAACGAACCGAATTACAGGAGCTATATTTGGTGTAAACGCTGAAATGTTAGCGAATTCAAAAGCAAACGTTTCTTCATTATTAGCAGGGGATTTACTTGTAAAAGATTACTTTACTTCTGTACTTGGTGCACCAGCATTAAACATGGGAGTTTTCGTAGGGATTATCACTGGTTTCTTAGGAGCTACTTTATATAACAAATATTATAACTATAACAAACTGCCACAGGCATTAGCATTCTTTAATGGAAAACGCTTTGTACCATTCGTTGTAATTGTTTGGTCTACAGTCACTGCGATTGTGTTATCACTTTTATGGCCATTCATCCAAAGTGGACTAAATGAATTTGGCCGCTGGATTGCTGCTTCAAAAGATAGTGCACCAATTGTTGCACCATTTGTATATGGAACGTTAGAGCGTTTATTATTACCGTTTGGATTACACCATATGTTAACGATTCCGATGAACTACACAGAGCTAGGCGGAACGTATACGATGTTAACGGGCTCAAAAGTTGGACAAGTTGTAGCAGGACAAGATCCATTATGGCTTGCATGGATTACAGACTTAAACAACTTATTAGCAAGTGGAGATACGAAAGCATATAACGATTTATTAAATAATGTTGTACCAGCTCGTTTCAAAGCGGGGCAAGTTATTGGTTCATCGGCAGCTTTAATTGGTATCGCATTCGCGATGTTCCGAAATGTAGATAAAGATAAGCGTGCAAAATATAAACCAATGTTCTTATCAGCGGCACTAGCAGTATTTTTAACAGGTGTAACAGAACCGATCGAATTTATGTTCATGTTTATTGCACCAATATTATATGTTGTTTATGCAATTACAACAGGACTTGCATTCGCATTAGCAGATTTAATTAACTTACGTGTTCATGCATTTGGATTTATTGAGTTAATTACTCGTACACCAATGATGGTTAACGCAGGTTTAACAAGAGACTTAATCAACTTCGTTATCGTTTCATTAGTGTTCTTCGGTCTTAACTTTACACTATTTAATTTCTTAATTAAAAAATTCAATTTACCGACACCAGGACGTGCAGGTAACTATATTGATAATGAAGATGAGTCATCAGAAGGAGCAGGAAATGTACAAGATGGTTCATTAGCGACAAAGGTTATTAACTTATTAGGTGGAAAAGATAATATTGCAGATGTAGATGCTTGTATGACACGTTTACGTGTAACAGTAAAAGATTTAGATATCGTTGCACCAGAAGCACAGTGGAAACAAAATGGTGCTTTAGGACTTATTGTAAAAGATAAAGGGGTACAAGCAGTATATGGCCCGAAGGCTGACGTATTAAAGTCAGACATTCAAGATATGTTAGGTGCGTAATAATATGAAATTGCTAACTTTAAATTGTCACTCTTGGCAAGAAGAGAATCAAATGGAAAAGATCAAATATCTTGCTAAAGTAATTCAAGAAGAAGAGTATGATGTAATCGCATTGCAAGAAGTCAGTCAGTCCGTACAAGCTGAAAATGTATGCGGTAACAAGAAAGAAGATAATTTTGGACTTTTACTATTAGAAGAGTTAAAAGGTTACAATATTACTTGGGATTTCTCTCATATTGGTTATGATGTGTACGAAGAAGGATTAGCGATTATAACAAAGTATAATATTATAAAAGAAGATACGTTCTTTATATCAGAAAACAAAGATACAACGTATTGGAAAACACGTAAAATTGTAAGTGCAACAATTGTTTATAATGGTAAGAATATAACGTTTTACTCTTGTCATCTCGGTTGGTGGAATGACGAAGAAGAGTCATTTCAAAGTCAAGTCGATCGTTTGATGGAGCGTGTAGATAGCAATGAACTTTCCTTCTTAATGGGTGATTTTAATAATAATGCTCGTTTACAAGGAGGGGGTTACGAATATATGATGCAAAAAGGTTTGTATGACACATACGAACTAGCAATAGAGAAGGATGAAGGAACAACTGTCCAAGGCGAGATTGCTGGTTGGGATGAAAATAAATATAATTTGCGGATTGATTTAATATTGTGTAATCAAAGTAAAACAGTCCGTTCTTCAAAAGTTATTTTCAATGGTACAAATCGAAATGTAATTTCAGATCATTTCGGTGTAGAGGTTCAATTAGATATATAATAATAAAAGAAATCCTCACAGATAATAAAAATCTGTGAGGATTTTTTTAGGAATACAAGTATTTTTAAGAGAAAACACTTGTATTTTTTATGACATTTCCTATATATTTGTTATTATTGAATGTAAAACTGATTTGGTCATTTTGTATTCATACTTTCACTTACTTCGTTATATAATGAAGTAAGTAAAGAAATTAATGGAAAAAAATAGTGTATTCTCGTTTAATCCACGATGTAGAAGGTGATATAATTGCAAAATGTATGCATCATTTTCTAAAGAAGGAAAAATATATAATTAGGTGATAACTTTTATGAAACAAATTTGGCGTATTTATAAGACAGATTTACGGAATGTGGCCAAACATTGGGCTGCAATTGTTATTGTTGTAGGATTAATGATTTTACCATCGTTATATGCATGGTTTAACATTAAAGCTTCTTGGGATCCGTACGGAAATACAAAAGAGGTTCCCATTGCCGTTTCTAACCAAGATGCAGGCTCTAATTTAAGAGGGAAAGAGATTAATATCGGGAAAGAGATTGTAGATTCTCTTAAGAAAAATAAAAATCTTGGCTGGAAATTTGTAGATGAAAAACAGGCAATTTACGGAGTTGAGCGTGGGGATTATTATGCAAGTATTACAATCCCGAAAGACTTCTCTGAAAAGATTGCAACTGTTTTGGATGAAAACCCACAGAAACCAGAGCTTGATTATTATGTAAATGAAAAAATAAATGCCATTGCACCGAAAATTACAGCAAAAGGTGCATCAGGTATTACAGAAGAGATTAGTAAAAACTTTGTAAAAACAGCGAACGGTGAGATTTTTAAAGTTTTTAATGACCTTGGAATCGATTTAGAAACAAACTTACCAAGTATCGAGAAGGTAAAAAATCTTGTATTTAAGTTAGAAGCACAGTTCCCAGAAATGAATACACTTATGGATAAGGCGTTAGATGATGCAACTCGAGCAGAAGATGTTGTGAAAGTAGCGCAGAAAGAGTTACCGGTTGTAGAGAGTGTAATAAATGATGGACAGGAAGCATTGGCAAATTTAGATAAGTTCTTTGCAAACAATGACCAAACATTAAAGAATGCTCCAGGAACGATAAGAAATGATTTAACTGTAGCGAAAGAGGTAATGGATAAAGCGAATGCTGTTACGGACTTTTTAATGCATCCAGGAGTGGACTTTTCTGGTATGAAGGGATTGCCTGAGTTTCCAGCACGTCCGGATCTTTCAAAGTTGAATGATGAAGGTTATAAAAATATTGCAAGAAATATTAATCAAACAGTGAATAATGCTTTAAACTCAGCACGTGCAGGAACAGCATACGGGAAAAGTGTTGTAAACGGATTACAAAATGGTCAGTTTGATCCAGAAAAGGCAAAGCAAGATCTTAATGCGGTTTCTGAAAATCTTCAAGGTCGTATAGATAGTATTGCATATCTTATTAATGTATTTACTGAACTTCAAAAATCAGCGACGACTGATTTTGGTAAAAGCTTTTTCCAAGAGCGAGTAGATCGCTTAACGCAGCTTAAAGGCCGTATGGAAAATGCAAATAACGGTATTAAAGATATTGTAAATGTTATTGGTACAGGACAAGAAGTAAAGAAAGATGTAACAGATGTGGCAAATCAAAAATTAGATGCAGCAAATGCACTGATTGATCAGGCGGAAAAAGAGTATAATGAAAGATTTGTAGCAGATTATAAAAAAGCAGTAAGTACAGTCGATCAAGCTAAAGATGATGCAAATGAAATGTACGATAATATAAAAAACGAATATGATAAGGTGAAAAATCATTTAGAAGATGCTATAGCAGAGATAAATAATAGCGGTATAAATGGGTTAGAAGGAACAAAAGTAGTCTTAAACGATTTAAATGGTCAATTACAAGCTACCAATAACCTAATTGGTGATGTGATTCCGGTTCTAGAAAGTATAAATAAGGTATTAGCAGATGTAAATAGTGACAAAAACCTTAATAACGAAATTGAAAAATTGAATAAAGTACAAAATGCTGTTCAAAAAGGTATAGATGCGACGAACAAGGCAACTACACTAATTAACAATGGACAGAAACCTACAAAAGAGGTTGTAGAAAGTATTAATGAAGCGACTAAAAATGCTTCAGCTCAATTAGGAGATTTCTTAGCAAAATACGATTCAGAAATCGTTCCAAATTTTAATGAAGCAATTGCTCGTACAAAAGAGATGTCGAAAAACACATCTCAAATTTTAAACGAGGCAGACAAAAAGCTTCCAGATGTTAAAAAGTTACTAGAAGATTCATCAAAAGGCTTAGTAGATGGTAAAAAGAAATTAGTAGATATTAAAGCTGAAATGCCAAATACCGAGAAAAAGATTAAAGAATTAGCAGATAAAATTCGTGATTTTGAATCTGAAGAGGATTTAAAAGATATTATACGCTTATTGAAAAACGATGTTGAAAAGCAAAGTGATTACTTTGCGAATCCAGTAAATTTAAAAGAGAATAAATTATTTGCGATGCCGAACTACGGTTCAGCGATGTCACCATTCTATACAGTGCTTGCATTATGGGTAGGAGCATTATTAATGGTTTCATTATTAACGGTAGAAGTACACGAAGAGGGCGCAAATTATAAGAGCCATGAAATTTACTTCGGACGTTTATTAACATTCTTAACGATTGGTCTTTCACAGGCATTTATCGTATCAATGGGAGATATATTCTTACTTGGTACGTACGTTGTCGATAAGTTTTGGTTTGTGTTATTTAGTTTATTTATTGGCGGAGTCTTCGTTTGTATCGTATACTCACTCGTTTCTATTTTCGGAAACGTTGGGAAATCGATGGCGATTATTTTACTTGTACTGCAAGTAGCAGGATCGGGCGGAACATTCCCAATTCAAATGACACCGGCGTTCTTCCAAGCAATTTATCCGTTCTTACCATTCACATATGCAATTAGTGCAATTCGTGAAACAGTTGGCGGAATGCTTTGGGATATAGTAACGAGAGACTTACTTGTACTAAGTGCTTTCATAGTAGTTATGATTGTTGCTGCATTATTATTGAAAACACCAATTAACAAATCAAGTGAAAAATTTGTTGAGAATGCAAAAGGAAGTAAAATCATTCATTAATAAAAAGGTTCCTACCGAAAGGGATAGGAACCTTTTTAATTAATCGAATTTTAAGTTCTTTAATGCTTCTGCGAACGGGTTGTTTAATGGTTCTTCTTCTTTTTTCTGTTGTTTCATATATTTTTGAACGTCGCGTTTATCAGCTTTGTTCCCAGATTCTTTTTTACGTCTTTCCTGGAATGTCGATAGTTTCTCGCGATAGCCACATGTACATGCGAAAATTTGGCCAGCACCTTCACCACGTAATTCTAACTTCTTCTTACATTGCGGACAGCGAGCGTTTGTTGTACGAGATACATTTTTACGGTGACCACATTCACGATCTTGGCAAACGAGCATCTTTCCTTTTTTGCCATTTACCTCTAGCATTGGTTTACCGCAGTCTGGGCAAGACTTCGTTGAAATGTTGTCATGTTTATATTTTTTATCACTCGATTTAATTTCAGCAACAATTTCTTTCGTATAGTTCTTCATTTCTGAAATGAATACTTCTTTTTTCAGTTTACCCTTTGCAATTGCCTCAAGTTTTTGTTCCCATTCACCAGTTAGTGTAGGTGATTTTAACTCTTCTGGCACTAAATCAAGTAATTGACGTCCTTTTGATGTAATGTGAATGTCTTTACCACGCTTTTCAATTAAGAATGAATGGAATAGCTTGTCGATAATATCGGCGCGAGTTGCTACAGTACCTAATCCGCCAGTTGATTTTAACGTATCAGCAAGTTGTTTATTTTGCATATCCATGTATTTTGTAGGATTCTCCATTGCTGAAAGTAAAGTTGCTTCGTTAAATCTTGCAGGTGGTTTTGTTTGACCTGATGTTTGCATCATTAACTTTATAGTTAATGTATCACCTTTTTCAATGCGAGGTAAAATTTGCTCTTTTATATCGTCAGTTGCATCATCGTCTTCAAAGCGATTTTCGTATATTTCCTTCCAACCAGCAAGTAAAATCGTTTTCCCGCGTGCAGTGAATGTTTCGTCACCAATTTTTGTGCGCAGTGTTAGTTGTTCATATTCAAAGGCTGGGAATAAAACAGCTAAGAAACGTTTTACAACTAAGTCATAAATTTTACGTTCTTTATCTGTGAAGGCTGAGAAGTTTACATAGCTCTCTGTTGGAATAATCGCATGATGATCGCTTACTTTACTATCATCAACAAATGATTTGCTAGATTTTATCGGTTTATTTAAAATTTTATGTGCGAAAGAGCGGTATTCTCCTACACCACACGCTTTTAGGCGCTCTGGAAGCGTTCCGACAATATCAGATGAAATGTAGCGTGAATCTGTACGAGGATATGTTAACACTTTATGCTGTTCATATAATTTTTGCATAATGTTTAATGTTTCTTTCGCAGAGTAACCGAATATTTTATTCGCATCACGTTGCAATTCAGTTAAATCATAAAGACCAGGAGAGAATGATTTCTTCTGCTTTTTATCAATTTCTATAACAGTGGCATTTTGTTTATCTAAATTCTTTACGATGCCATCAAGTTTTTCTTTATTAAAACTACGACTATTTCCTTTCGAATCTTGCCAAGTAAGTTTCAATCTACTCGTTGTTTGCGCTTCGATGCCATAGTAAGTTTGCGCTTTGAAATTCTTTATTTCATCTTCACGACTAGCAATAATAGCTACAGTTGGTGTTTGTACACGGCCGCAATTTAACTGGGCGTTAAAGCGAGTTGTTAAAGCCCGAGTTGCATTAAGACCGATATACCAGTCAGCTTCTGAGCGAGCAACTGCTGAAGCGTATAAATTGTCATATGCCTTACCTGGTTTTAAATTTGCAAAGCCGTCTTTAATTGCTTTATCAGTAACAGATGAAATCCATAAACGCTTAATAGGCTTATGAAGTTTAACTTTATCAATAATCCAACGTGCGACTAATTCGCCTTCGCGACCAGCGTCTGTAGCAATAATAATTTCATTTACATCTTTTCTAAGTAGCTGACTTTTTACAGCGTTGAACTGTTTACCAGTTTGCTTAATAACTGTTAATTTCAAACGCTCAGGTAGCATGGGTAAATCTTCTAAATTCCACTTTTTATATTTCATATCATAGCTTTCTGGGTCTGCTAATGTAACGAGATGGCCTAAAGCCCAAGTTACAATATATTTATTACCTTCAAGATAACCGTTTCCTTTTTTATCACACTTAAGTACACGAGCAATATCTCGTGCAACAGAAGGTTTTTCAGCGATTACAACGCTTTTTGACATATTAAAAACATCCTTTCAAATTTCCATACGTTAACTATAGCATACATCTTCTTGAGATTCAGTTGCACTCAAGGTTTGGATTTTTTTTGATGAAATGAAAAAATGCGTTTTGCAAATATAAATATAAGATTTTAAAGTGTATGCGTTGACATTGTAAATGAAATTCATTATCATTAAGAGGGTTGCCAAAATAATATGTCGGAAAATCTGAATTATATATGTTAAAACTGTTTTTAATTGATAATGAAACTCAATTTCGAGCGTAAAAGGCGAGGAGAGGTTGAATTAAGGGAGTTATGATCTCTATCATTCTATAAATAGACGAGGGGGAAAGATGATAGGATTATAATCTGTTTAAAATCAAGCGATGGCGACAGAACATAATCTGCACCATGATAGGACTATGAAAAAAAGATACTTATTTATTGCGCTTATTATTTTATCGGTTGCTTCTATTTTCATTGGTGTAAAAGAGGTTAGTTTCAATGATATTTTGCATTGGGATCAAGATAAAATGCAAATCCTATTCCTAAGTAGGCTACCTCGTTTAATTAGTATTATTGTTGCTGGTGTTAGCCTAAGTATAAGTGGCTTAATTATGCAGCAGTTAAGTAGAAATAAATTTGTATCGCCGACAACAGCCGGTACGATGGATAGTGCAAAATTAGGGGTGCTTGTATCATTAATGTTGTTTACAACTGCAAGTCCTCTTGAAAAAATGTTTATTGCATTTATTTTTGCACTAGCGGGTACATTTGTATTTATGGAAATTTTAAAGCGAATTAAGTTTAAGGATACGATATTTATTCCGCTTGTTGGAATTATGTTTGGGAATATTATTAGTTCCATTACGACATTCTTTGCTTATAAATATGACTTAATTCAAAATATCAATTCATGGCTACAAGGTGATTTTTCAATGATTATGAAAGGGCGATATGAAATTTTATATTTCAGTATTCCGCTTGTAATCATCGCATTTTTATATGCGAATCGTTTTACTGTTGCTGGAATGGGAGAAGACTTTGCAGCGAATTTAGGAATGAATTATAAGCGAGTATTAAATATTGGACTCGTTATCGTTTCTCTCATCTCTGCATTAGTTGTTTTAACTGTTGGAATGATTCCGTTCTTAGGGCTTATTATTCCAAACATCGTTTCCATTTATCGCGGAGACAATCTGAAAAATAGTTTACCTCATACTGCTTTATTAGGAGCAGTTTTTGTATTAGCTTGTGATATTCTTGGCAGGATCGTTATTTATCCGTACGAGATTTCTATTGGCTTAACAGTAGGAGTAATCGGAAGCGGAATTTTCCTTTATTTATTGATGAGGAGAAACGCATATGCAGCATAGAAAACCGAAGGATTATAAGTTGATGTTGGCAATCCTTGCCGTTTTAGCTATAGTGGCCGTTGGAATCTTTTTGTTCATTAACTTAAATATGAACACACTAGAGTATGCGTTACCAAGAAGAGCGAAAAAAGTGCTAGCAATGGTAATAACGGGCGGAGCAATTGCATTTTCGTCTATGATTTTCCAAACAGTTAGTAATAACCGAATCCTAACACCGAGTGTTATCGGTTTAGATTCACTTTACATGTTTGTACAAACAGTTGTTGTATTTGTATTCGGATCGCAACATTTTGCAATGATGAATACAAATGTAAACTTTCTTATATCAGTAAGTGTAATGGTGATCTTTTCACTGTTTCTCTATAAATTTCTATTTAAAAGAGAAGGGAGTAATATATATTTCTTACTCTTAATCGGATTAATATTTGGGACATTCTTTCAAAGTTTATCGTCCTTTATGCAAGTGCTTATTGATCCAAATGAGTTTCAAATTGTACAAGGAAAGATGTTTGCAAGTGTCAATAATGTAAAAACAGAGTTACTTACAGTGTCTATTATTGGGATTGTATTAGTTATTGCTTACGTATATAAAGAGTTGAAATTGCTAGATGTATTATCGCTCGGAAGAGAAGAGGCAATTAACTTAGGCGTAGATTACGACAAGGTCGTAAAAAAACTGTTAATTGTAATCGCAATTTTAGTTTCTATTTCTACAGCATTAGTTGGACCGATTACGTTTTTAGGGTTACTGGTAGTCAATGTTGCGCGGGAATTCTTGTATACATATAAGCACAAATATTTAATTATAGGTTCTATCTTAATTAGTATCATTGCCTTAGTAGGTGGACAATTGATTGTTGAGAGAGTTTTTGAATTTAACACGACTTTAAGTGTCATTGTTAACTTCGTCGGTGGTGTGTACTTCATTTATCTTCTATTAAAGGAGAGCAAATCATGGTAGAAGTAAAAAATATATCAAAGCAATATGGCAATAAAAATGTTGTTGAAGATGTTTCTATTAAAATAGCAAAAGGAAAGATCACATCTTTTATTGGACCGAATGGCGCTGGGAAAAGTACAGTTCTTTCTATGATTAGTAGATTGCTAAAAAAAGATGCTGGTGAAATTTATATTGAAGATAAAGAAATTGCTGAGTGGAAGAGTAATGAGCTTGCTAAAAAAATCTCTATTTTAAAGCAAACGAACCATATTAATTTAAGGCTTACTATTCGAGAATTAGTTAGCTTTGGTAGATTTCCGTACTCACAAGGAAATTTAACACCAGAAGATTGGCAACATATTGAGGAAGCTATTCGCTATATGGAGCTTGAAGATATAGAACATAAATATTTAGATCAATTGAGTGGTGGACAGAGGCAAAGAGCTTATATTGCAATGGTAATTGCTCAAAATACGGAGTACATTTTGTTAGATGAGCCACTGAACAATTTGGATATGAAGCACTCTGTACAAATTATGAAAGTACTACGACGCCTTGTTGAGGAACTTGGAAAAACGGTTGTTATCGTAATTCATGATATAAATTTTGCGTCTTGTTATTCAGACCGCATTGTCGCTTTAAAGGACGGGAAGGTCATGAAAGAAGGACCAACAAATGAAATTATTGATAAAACGGTTTTAAAAGATATTTATGATATGGACATCCATATAGAAGAGATATCTGGAAATAACATTTGTATTTATTTTTCATAAGAGGAAGTTATTTTTGATGGTGTAATGCACGATTAATTAAAATAATTTTTAAAATTTTATTGAGGTGATTGAAGTGAAGAAGTTAGCGATGCTACTATTAACTTTCATGCTTGCTATTGTTGCTGTGGCATGTAGCAATAATGGTTCTGACAAAAAGACAGAAGCTAGTGAAGGTAAAGCAAAGGAAATTACAATTAAGCACAAATTAGATGAAACGAAAGTTAAAACAAACCCTAAAAACGTTGTAGTATTTGACTTCGGTTCATTAGATACATTAGATAAATTAGGTGTGGAAGTAGCTGGTGTTCCACAAAAAAATGTTCCTGAATACCTTTCTAAATACAAAGATAAAAAGTATAAAAATGTTGGTGGTTTAAAAGAACCAGACTTTGAAAAAATTAATGAAATGAATCCAGAATTAATCATTATTTCTGGACGTCAAGCTGATTCATATAAAGAGTTTGAAAAAATTGCTCCAACGATTTATGTAGAACAAGATACAAAAGATTACATGAAATCATTTAAAGAAAACACAGAAATGTTAGCAAAAATCTTCGGTAAAGAAGATGCAGCGAAAAAAGAAATTGAAGCAGTTGAAAAAGACATTGCAGCATTAAATGAAAAAGCTACGAAAAGCGATAAAAAAGGTTTAATACTTCTTGCGAATGATGGTCAAGTAAGCGCGTACGGCACACAATCTCGCTTCGGTATTATTCACGATGTATTCGGTGTAAAACCTGCTGATCCAGAAATTAAAGCAGATACACATGGTAATAAAGTTTCATTCGAATATATTCTTGAGAAAAACCCAGATTACATCTTTGTAGTAGATAGAGGAGCTGTTGTTGGCGGTAAATCTTCTGCAAAACAAGTTGTTGAAAACGAAATCGTTAGCAAAACAAACGCTGCGAAAAACGGCAATATAGTTTACCTTGATGCAAACTACTGGTACCTATCTGGTGGCGGACTTGAGTCTGTATCAGAAATGGCTAAAGAAGTATCCAAAGGTCTAAAATAATAATTTAAAAGAGTGCTAGGATGAATTTTCTATCACTCTTTTTTTGTGGGAAAAGGAAAGAACTTGTTATTTTATTAGGATAAGAGTAGACTTTGAAGTAGATGAATAATAAACACATGGGAGTTTGTGGATGCAAACTGAGAGTATGGCTAATCCGCCGTTGACCATTTGAACCTGTTGGATAATGCCAGCGTAGGGAGAGTGTAAAAGCACATGTTCAGGCACTTTGCGTACGCAAAGTGTCTTTTTATGTATCTCTCATCATTATAGTTAGGAGATGAAAAGGATGAATATGAAAGAAGTGAGTAAAGTAGTGGATTTGGTGAGAGAATCTAATCCGCTCATTCATAATATTACAAATGTTGTTGTGACAAATTTTACAGCGAACGGTTTGTTAGCGTTAGGAGCATCACCTGTAATGGCGTATGCAAAAGAAGAAGTAGCAGAAATGGCTAGCATTGCTGGAGCGCTAGTATTAAATATGGGAACACTTCGTTTTGAAGAAGTAGAAGCGATGTTACTTGCTGGTAAATCAGCAAATACGAACGATGTACCAGTACTGTTTGATCCAGTTGGCGCAGGAGCAACCTCTTATCGAACAGAAGTTGCAAGACATATTCCAGCTGAAATAGATTTAGCGATAATTCGTGGAAATGCAGCTGAAATAGCTAACGTTATTAATGAGAGATGGGAAATTAAAGGGGTAGACGCTGGTACTGGAAAGGGCAATGTTGTAAGTATTGCAAAACAGGCTGCAAAAGAATTGAATACAGTTGCGGTGATTACTGGAAAAGAAGATGTTGTTACAGATGGGGAGAAAACTATTCTTATTCGAAATGGTCATCCTATTTTAACGAAGGTTACGGGAACGGGGTGTTTACTAACTTCTGTAATAGGGGCATTTGTAGCAGTGGAAAAAGATTATGTAAAGGCAGCCGTGGCAGCATTAACATTTTATGGGGTAGCCGCGGACCGCGGAACTAGCACCGACTAAAACAGTAGAAAAAGGTCCTGGTAGCTTCCAAATCGAATTTTTAAATCAATTAGCAAATACCAATTCAGGTGATATTGAGAAGTATGGAAAGATTGAAGAGTTAGAGTAAGAGGGAGTGAAAGAAATGGCACGTATTGAAACAGATAAAATGTCAAAGTTGTTACAAGTGTATTTTATTATGGGGAGTAATAACTGTACGAAGGATCCGTTAGCCGTATTGAAAGAAGCGTTAGATGGTGGAGTGACACTTTTTCAATTTCGTGAAAAGGGAGAAGGAGCTTTAACGGGAGAGAAACGTCTACAGTTTGCAAAAGAGGTGCAAGCACTCTGTAAGAAGTATAATGTGCCGTTTATTGTAAATGACGATGTTGAAATGGCACTCAAATTAGATGCAGATGGTATACATGTTGGACAAGGTGATGAGGGAATTATTTCTGTCCGTGAAAAAATGGGTGATAAAATGATTGGTGTATCTGCTCATACAATTGAAGAAGCACGCTTTGCAATTGAAAATGGTGCAGATTATTTAGGCGTTGGACCTATTTTTCCAACGAGTACAAAAAAAGATACGAAAGCCGTTCAAGGAATAAAAGGGTTAGCTTATTTTAGAGAACAAGGAATTATGATACCGATTGTTGGTATTGGTGGAATCACAATTGAAAATACAGCTTCGGTTATAGAAGCGGGAGCTGATGGTATTGCAGTTATTTCGGCGATTAGTTTAGCGGAATCTGTGTATGGAAGTACAAAGAGATTAGCTGAGGAAGTAAATAAGAGTTTGTAGACAAAATATGCCGCTTAAACTAGTATGTATAAATATATATTGTTTCGGAAGCGAAGGCATGATTGTATTTCAGGATATTTATAGCTGCTTATGAGAAAATGAAGGGCATTGTACATATGACACCACTGGATTATTCAAGTATATTTAGTGAATTATCACAAAATGAAGTGTATTTAAAGCTTGAGAATTTACAATTGAAAAGAGTTAAACAAACGTTGGATTAAAAAAGCACAGACCTTTTTAAAATATAGGTTTGTGCTTTTTCTTTTAAAACATAATTGAAATTAAGAGCATTCCAATTCCGATAGAAGCGAATGTTGCAATCAGACCAGGAATCATAAAGCTATGATTTAATACATATTTACCGATGCCTGTCGTCCCAGTGCGATCAAAGTTAATTGCAGCAACGATTGTTCCATAGTTTGGAATAAAGAAATATCCATTTACTGCAGGGAACATTGCAATCAGTAATGTCGGCGGAATGCCAAGTGATAATCCAAGAGGAATTAAAGCACGTACAGTTGCCGCTTGGCTATACAGTAAAATAGATAGAATGAATAATGCGATAGCAAATAGCCAAGGTGCACTTGTTACTAAATGCTGAATCGATCCCTGAATCATATTTAAGTTTCCGTTAAAGAAAGTATCTCCCATCCAAGCGATACCGAAAATGGCAACAACTGCTGTTGCTCCCGCTTTAAAGACATTACCAGACACGATGCTTTCTACATTTGGTTTACAGAAAATAATAATAAGGGCTGCGATAGTTAACATAACCATTTCAATTGTATTTGGCATGGAAAGACGAACTAACTTCCCGTCAACCATCCATCCTGGACGTAGTGCTTCAAATGAGCCAAGAAGTACGACAAGGAAAGTTGCGATTAGGAAAAGGATAACTGATAATTTAGCGCCTTTTACACCTACAAATTCTTTTTTCTCTTCAAGCTCAGGAATCATTCCTTCTTTTAATCGTTTCAAGTATTCAGGGTCTTCATTCAATTCTTTCCCCATTTTACTAGCAACGAAAGCAGCTAACATACAAGCGATAAAAGTCGAAGGGATACTTACTTTTAAAATATCTAATAAGGTGATTTTATAGTCAGCTAACATTGCTAAAAGGGCAACGGTAGCAGCTGAAATGGGACTAGCAGTAATTGCTTGTTGGGAAGCGATTACTGCAATTGACATTGGCCGTTCCGGTCTAATTCCTGATTCGCGAGAGACTTCTGCAATAACAGGAAGTACCGAGTAGGCAACGTGACCAGTTCCTGCACATAGTGTGAATAAGTAAGTAACAATTGGAGCAAAAAAAGTAATACGCTTTGGATTTTTTCGTAATGCTTTCTCAGCTAGATGAACAAGATAGTCCATTCCTCCAGCAGCTTGCAAAGCACCAGCAGCAGTAATTACTGCTAAAATCATAAGCATTACATCGATAGGGGGGGCTGTAGGTTGTAAGTGGAAGACAAAAACGAGTATTGCCATACCAACGCCACCCATTACCCCTAAACCAACTCCGCCTAGGCGTGCACCAATAAAAATACAGAGTAGTAGGGTGAGAAATTGTAGCCAAAACATAAGAAACCACCTCCGAAATTTGTAAGTCAAGATATGTTCGAATAGTTTGATTTGGGCAAAAATTAATAAAATATCTGAAGGGATCTTTGATTTATATACGTTTTTAATTATATAACATAAAAAAAGTAACATTCATATATTTTGTTAAATTATTTCGAAAAAATAACACATTAAACTTCATATTTATACTTTTAAATAGGTGGACATTTTAATATTTATGTTGTAATCTTTGATAGAGAATATTTTGATTCTCATAGAACTCCCATATCGTTCAACTCGTTCAGCGAGAAAGGCAAACTGATGGAAACATGAGGGTGCAAAACTACAAGAACTAAGGTCGAAAGACTATGCTGGCCAGTTACCGGACGAATAGGGTTGTTGGTCTTGACCAATGCTTTTTACATTGGTCTTTTTTTATTCTCAAACATATTGAGAATTACTTTTAAACAGAATATTCATATATTTTGTCTTTTGTTTATGATAATTAAGGAAGGGGATATTAATGAAAAAGTATTGGCATAAATTATCATTTCTTCAAAAGAACGTCTTATTAACTGTATTAGTTATTTTGACGCTTGTTGGAAGTATGGGCGCGTTAAGTTTCAACATGTTTCAAAGTAGTATGATGTCTTTATTTGAAAGGCAGTCTATTGAAACGGGAGATAAGGTATTAAATCAATTAGACGCACAGTTAGTGAAAGATGTTGCGAAAGATCCTACAGCGCAAAGGGAGAAGAAGGAAAAGTTAAAAGAGCAATTAGATGAAGTGACGAAAGATTTAAAAAGTGTCGGACAAACGTATGTTACAGGAGTAAAACCGAATGAAAAAAGAGAATTACAAATTGTTGGTTTGACTACGGAAGTAATGAACACGATACCTGTAAAGCCAGGAGACTATTATGAACAATCGGCTCATTGGATGAAGGCATATGATAAAGTGATAGATACGAAAAAGGCACAAATGACAGAAGTATATGAAGATGAACTAGGCTCATGGGTGACAATATTAGAGCCAATTACGGATGGAGAAAAAAATATTGTCGCAATTGTTGCGGCAGATGTAGATGCTTCTGTCATTCCTGACACAAAGAAGAAGTTTATGATGCAAGGTTTACTGTTTATTTGTATTTCATTAACTATTGCAACTATTATTCAATTTGTCATTATTCGTAATTCTTTAGCTCCATTGCAAGACCTACGTGAAGGATTGCGTAAGGTTGGTGAAGGTGATCTTGGTATTAAATTAAAAGAAAGACCAGATGATATTGGAATTATTAATGCTTATTTCAATACAACGATTGAGAAATTTAAAGGAATTATAGATAAAGTAAAACAAACTGCAGAGCAAGTTTCTTCTTCATCACAAGAATTATCGGCAAGCACTGAGGAAAATAGTATGGCAGTTCAAGAGATTGCGAGTTCGATAGAAGGTTTAAGAGTAGGGGCACAGTCTCAAAAAACTTCAGTACAACAATGCCTAGGAATTGTGCATGGGATGGAAAATAAGGTGGAAGAGATAACTGGGGCTGCGAAACAAGTCGCGGTTGCCTCAGAAGGCATGGAGAAGCATTCAATTGAGGGTAATGAAGTGATTGGACAAATTATTAATCAAATGAGTTTAATCCAAAATGCAGTACAGGATTTATCTTCGATTATTTATTCGTTGGAAACAAGATCAAAAGAAATTAGTGATATTGTAACTGTAATTACAGGTATTTCAAACCAAACAAATTTATTAGCTTTAAATGCTTCTATTGAAGCTTCACGTGCTGGGGCAGCTGGAAGAGGGTTTGCGGTTGTTGCTGATGAAGTACGCAAATTAGCAGAACAAACTGAAACGTCAGCGAAAGATATAGCGAAATTAATTAGTGAAACGCAAGCTGAAACAGAAGAGGCTGTAGTTTCAATGCAGAAAGGTTCAAAAGAAGTAGAATCTGGAATTATTCTTGTTCAAAGTAGTGGTGCTTTCTTTGAAAAAATTTCGAAATCAGCGCAAGCTGTTACAAATCAAGTGAAGGCTGTTTCTGGTAATTCGAGTGACATTCTACAAAATAGCCAGAATATTGTTCAAGTCGTGAATGAATTATCACATATTGCGAATACGTATGCGAATAGCAGTAGTAATGTTGAAGAAAGTATGAAGGAGCAAGAAGTATCAGTACAAGATATTGCAGAATTAGCGACGTCTTTAAGTTGGTTATCTCAAGAGTTACAAGAATTAATTGGTGAGTTTAAAAGCGAATAAGGATAAAGTAAAACTTTAAACAGTGAGCGGGTATCCCTCACTGTTTGCTAGTTAAACCAATCGGGCTGTCCGGTAATATGGAATAAAAAAGTAGAAGGAATTATTAAAATACTTAAAGATTTACAAGATATATAGTTTGGAATAAAGTGAAACTTTAATCAGTGGGGTTTTGTCCATCCCCCACTGATTATTAGCCCTCACCAATCGGACTTTTACGGACAGTTATCTCCCACCTAACTTCCTCGCATTCGCCGAATTTTGAGGTGGGAGTCTTACTGCCCACGAATAGCGGGATAAAAAGAAAAACTATATCATTTCAAAAATTGAATCATATTGTAGATTTAATAGGAGCAACTGCGATATAGTTATATCATATTTCTAAAGAAAAGCATATCATCGTACTCTATCATATAAAGAGAAGTATCTTTCCTAATTATTCAGTAGTTATTAGTCCATGCTGAAAAAGTTGGATATTTTCCAAAAATAATGAAATAATTATGCATGGTTTTGTTTGTTCAATAAAATAAATCATGCTACAATGAAAACGAATTAAGGACCGGGGAGCCAATTGGCTGAGAGGATGTAAGTAAACATCGACCCTCAACCTGATCTGGATAATGCCAGCGTAGGGAGTTACTTAAAGTGATGTAGCATATGTTATTCTATAATAACTTGCATACAAGGCTTTCCTACGCAGTAGGAAAGCCTTTTCTTGTTTTAAAATTTAATTTCATAAGGGGGATTTTATTATGTCACAACAAGTTACAATGTCATTTTCAGTAGTACCGCAAGCAAAAACAAAGGATGTATATTCTGTTGTTGATAAAGCAATTGAAGTTGTACAACAATCGGGAGTTCGTTATGAAGTAGGGGCAATGGAAACAACGCTGGAAGGAGAATTAGATGTACTTCTTGATGTCATTAAACGTGCGCAACAAGCTTGCGTCGATGCTGGAGCTGAAGAAGTGATTACTTCTATTAAAATCCATTATCGTCCAAGCACTGGTGTAACGATAGATGAAAAGGTTTGGAAGTACCGTGATGAATATGCAAAACCAGAAGCAATCTAAAATAATTACAACCATTTGGCTTATCCTTCTCATTGCGATATGGGAAGGGTCTGTTTCATTATTTAAAATTGAACCGTGGATTTTACCAAAGCCTTCTGCTGTTGTTCAAGAATTAATTGGAATGAAAGATTTACTATTACTAAATACGATGCAAACGTTACAGGAAGTTATAATCGGACTGTTTTTTGCGATTTTACTTGGGACGAGCATCGCAATTATTATGGACGTTATACCTTTATTTCGTATTTTAATAAATCCGTTGCTCGTTATTTCGCAAACGATCCCAATCGTTGTGCTTGCACCGTTATTTATTATTTGGTTTGGGTATGGGATGTTGCCGAAAGTAATGGTCGTCATACTCGTTTGTTTCTTTCCAATTGCGCTTAGCATTTTAGAAGGTTTTCAAACAGTGGATAAAAACATGTTGAAATTGTTGCAAACGATGAAGGCAACGAAATGGCAAATTTATCAGAAAGTAAAGTTTCCAGCGGTGCTCCCATACTTCTTCTCAGGTTTAAAAATTGCTGTTACATATAGCGTAATGGGGGCGATTATTGGGGAATGGCTCGGTGCAAGTGAAGGTTTAGGGGTTATGCTTACGAGAGCTACAAAATCCTTTTTAACTGCCCGAGTATTTGGTGTTGCAGCAATTATCGTCATGGTGACATTATGCCTGTATTTTATCGTGGAGTTTATGGCAAGAATAACAGCACCATGGATATATAGAAAGGACGGCAGAAAATGAAAAAAGGTTTAAAAGTTATGATAGCTACCTTATTAGCAGTAAGTGTTGCTGGGTGTAATCCTGCAAAGAAAGAAGAAAGTGCAAGTAAAGATCAAAAAGTAAAAGTAGTATTAGATTGGTTTCCAAATACGAACCATACTGGTTTATATGTAGCAAAGACTAAGGACTATTATAAAAAACAAGGATTAGATGTAGAAATTATTCAGCCTGGTGACAATGTAACAGCAGAGCAGATGATTGCTTCTGGGAAAGCAGACTTTGCGATAAGTGCACAGGAAAATGTAACATTAGCTCGTGTTGAAGGAATCCCAGTTGTTTCTGTAGGTGCAATTATTCAGCATAATACTTCTGCTTTTGCATCGCTAAAAAAAGATAATATGACGTCACCGAAAGATTTTGAAGGTAAACGTTATGGTGGCTGGGGGGGACCAGCAGAAGAAGCGACGTTAAAAACGATTATGGAGAAACATCAAGCTGATTTTAATAAAGTCGAAAAAATCATTCTTGGACAAACAGATTTCTTCAAATCAATCGGTCGTGATGCAGACTTTGAATGGATTTATTATGGATGGGATGGTATTGAAGCGAAGCGTCAAGGAAAAGAGTTAAATACGATTATGGTGAAAGACTTAGATCCAGCACTTGATTTCTATAGTCCTGTTATTATTACGAGTGAAAAACATACGAAGCAAGATAAAGACTTTGTGAAAAAGTTTATGATTGCAACGACAGAAGGTTATAATTTTGCAATGAAAGAGCCGAAAGAAGCTGCTGATATTTTAATTAAAGCCGTTCCAGATGTGAATAAAGAGTTAGTACAAGAAAGTCAAAAGTGGTTAAGTACAAAGTATCAAGATGATGCAAAAGCGTGGGGAGTACAGAAGGAAGAAGTTTGGACGAATTACATGAATTTTTTATATGACAATAAAGTTATTAAAAAGAAAATTGATGTAAAAGATGCTTTTACAAATGAATTCCTTCCAAGTGAAAAATGAGCGGATTACAAATAAAAGATATTGTGAAATCTTTCGATGAAAAAAATGTATTAAAAAATATTAGTGCCTCTATACAGGAGGGAGAGTTCGTCTCTTTTGTAGGTCCAAGTGGTTGTGGGAAAAGCACATTGTTAAATATGATTGCAAGTGTTGAAGAGCCAACGAGTGGAGAGGTATTTTATAACGAGGAACATGTGAAAAAACAAGATGTTGTAAGCTATATGCCGCAACAAGATTTATTATTACCGTGGCGATCGGCTTTACAAAATATTGTTCTTCCATTAGAGATTGAAGGGAAATCTAAAAAACAAAGGTTAACAGAAGGAATGGAAGCATTAAGGCAGTTTGAGTTAGATGAATATGCGGATCATTATCCAGATGCATTATCTGGTGGTATGCGCCAAAGAATTAGCTTTCTTCGTACATATTTATGTGAAAAGCCAATTATGCTACTTGATGAGCCTTTTGGAAAATTAGATGCATTTACAAAAATGGAAGTACACAGCTGGCTTTTACATTCTTGGCATCAAGAAAAGCAAACAATCGTTATGGTTACACATGACTTAGATGAGGCAATTTTGCTTTCAGATCGCGTATTTATTTTATCTCAAAGACCAGCATCAATAGTTGGTGAGGTGCAAGTGAAATTACCTCGCCCTCGAACAATGGATATGTTAACATCACTTGAGTTAAAGAAGGATAAAGAAGAAATTTTAAGAGTATTAGCTCCTTATATGAAAAAATAGAAAAATCTTTTTAACAGTTTTTGCTATAATTGCTGTTAAGAGGATTTTTATATAGGGGGAGAAAGATGAAATCTATAGAGCAAATAGTGGATTCATTAACGCTAGGCAATCTTGAAGAAGGAAAGGCATTATTGAAAAAGCACATTTTGTTAATGAAGTATGGTATGGAGCATGATGAATTAAAGGAAGAAGAGATGAATAAAATTTTAAATTTGATTCAAGGACGAGAGCAATTTAGAGAGAATGTTCCAGAATTACGTGATTTACATTTAGTTAAAAGTTTTCAAACAGCATTGGATGAATTTCTTAATTCTATAATTTCAAATGGTTATGTGGAAGACGCAGTAGAAATTTTAGAAAGTTTATTAAAAAGTATGGGGGCAGTTGCTCAAATTATAAAAATTATGTTTGTCGACAAAATGACAGTAAATAGAAATTCTTTAGAAATGGTAGAAGTGTTAAAAAGAGAGTCCTATAAATTAATGGAACAGCGTGCTATTGTTGGATTACATGCTCAAATCTTTCATGTTTTAGGTTTTGTTCATTCGATTCAGCTTGATTTAGAAGAAAAATCACAGGAACATGGACGAATTGTGATAGATTTTTTAACGGACTTTAAAACGGATAAATTGAAATCTGTACAACAATTTAAAAAAGAAGACCATATTCCAGAAGTGAAAAGTATGGTTAATAAAGGGTATGGAATAGAATTACAAAGAAGAATTTATATGTGGAAATCGTTAACGTTAGTCTTTACAAGTCCATACGCATTAGAAAATATGTATAAAGAAATTTATGAAGAATATGAAAAAACAGAGAAGGAACAAAAGAAAAAATAGAGAATAGAATATAACAGAGTAGTTTATACTCTTAATATAACAAATGTTAAAGGAGTGAAAGGATAAAATGACTTTATCAACTGTTCTTCAAATGGTTTTAGCTTAAGATGGGAGAAGTTTGTCCATTTTTAACGATTAAGCTAAATTGAAGACAGCAGGTAAAGAACCTTAATCCTTTTTACGATAATATGTAACGGGTAAGGTGTATTCACCTTACCCATTTTTTATATGTATAATTAAATAAGGCTTTATACTGTTGTTCTCTCTATTTAGCTTATGAATCATAAGTAAAGGAGAGAAAAAAATGAGTATATTAACAGTAGAAAATTTAAGTCATTCGTATGGTGAGAAAACCATCTTATATAATGCATGCTTTCGACTATTAAAGGGCGAGCATGTTGGGTTAGTAGGGAAAAATGGAATTGGAAAATAAACATTGTTAAGGATTTTAATAGGAGAACTTATACATGATGACGGGAACATTGAATGGTTTCCAAATGTGAAGGTTGGATTTTTACAGCAGCATATAAATTTACAAGAAGGGATAACAATTGAAGGATACTTGCAAAGTGTATTTTCTAATTTGTATGCAATTGAATGTGAAATATTCAAAATTGCAGAAGAGATGGCCGAATCAGGAGAAGTAGAAAAATTGTTAGTAAGGTATGGAGAATTACAAACTATATTGGAAAGCTCTAATTTCTATCAAATTCATACAGAAATTGAAGAAGTAGCAATCGGTTTAGGTTTGTTTGAAATAAGGTTGGAAAAAGGTGTTTCAAAGTTAAGCGGAGGGGAACAAACGAGAGTGCGATTATGTGAACTTATCGTAACGAAAAGTAATGTTTTAATTTTAGATGAACCGACTAATCATTTGGATATAGAAACTAAAAAGGCTTTGCAGGAAGGATTACAACAATATAAAGGAATCGTTTTAATTGTTTCACATGAGTCTTCTTTCTATGAAGCGTGGATAACAAAAATATGGAATATAGAAGAATGGAACGTTAAAAAATTTGAATAGAGAAAGAGCATTAGCTTTTACAAGCTAATGCTCTTTCTTTGTGATTAACATGATTTTCGAGAACTCTTACATGAGAATTGTATGAAAAATCACTCTTATGGTGCGCTTATAAGCGTGCTTTTTCTTTTGTTATGTTTATATTTATAATAATACTAGATGCCTTTCCCTAATAGATCACTATCCTTTTTGTATATATAGATAGTTTAAAACGGAATAAAAATGATTCCTATATGTAAAGGATAATGTGATTAGGATGAGAAGACAATAGAACTTAAAGGAAATTCATATAAAATTTAGATGAACTTCACATGAACTTCGTATTAGAAAATTAATATTATTATAATATAAAATGTGGTTTTTCGTAAAATTAAAAGTTTGAATTTAGGAAAGATTGTTCAAACCTAAATTCAAACTTTAGTGAAAGAATTAACGAATATTACGTCTAGTTTTCGCTAATGATTGCATTTGAAAATTCGGCAGGATTGCCTGTTCCTGCGCCTCCGATTGTAATGGAGCCACCAGGAGGAATATCACCGTTCCATCCTGCATTCGTAATTATATAATGATTATTTGTTTTACTACTAATTTTAGAATCCCAAATTTGTGTTAAATTGCCGTTATAATCAAATTCTAATTTCCAGTTTTTAATAGGAGTCGTTCCGTTATTTTTGATTACAATCGAGAAGTTGTAACCACTTCCCCAATTTGAAGTGACTGAAAACGTAGCATTACCATTTCCGCCAGGAGGTGTTGTGTTAGCGTCATCCGTTTTTACAATAACAGAATTAGATTGTGATTTATTCCCAGCAGCATCTTTTGCTATTACTGAAAATGTGTATTCCGTATTAGGTTTTAAGTTTTTGATTGTAATGCTATTTGTTGTTGTAATCCATTTCTCTTCTCCAGCAGTAACTTCATATTCAGTAACTCCCACATTATCAGTAGATGCGGTCCAGCTTAATTGGACTGAGCTTGAAGTTTTATTCGTAACAACAATGTTTTTTACGTTCGTTGGTGATTCAGTATCTTTTTGACTAATAGGTCCACCAAGTAATTCGTTTACTAACGTATCAAGCAATTTTGGACCACTACAGCTATATTTTGGACTTGTGCGACAGTCACCACTAAGTTCCCAAAACATTGCTCCACTTAAACCTTTCGTTTTTATATAATCTGTTTTATATTTCATAGATTCATTATCATCGTAGCTAATAAATGTTCCTGTAGCTGCATTGTATAAATAAGGTACTTTAGCTGTGTCATTCCAATAGCGTACAAAACCATTTTTATTTACGTAATTCGCTGCTAAATCACCGTAATCGTACACGCCTGTATCACCGGTAGAATAATCATCCCAAGTGCCTTTAGATGCTAGTTTGCCATCAATATCTGGTTTGCATAGTTGATATTGCCCATTATTATCTTTTCCGCAACTTTTCCAACCACGCCCGTAAAATGGTACGCCTAATACGAGTTTATTAGCTGGTACACCTTCATTTTTATAAACTTCGATAGCTCCATCTACGGAAAATTTCGTATCAGCTATTGGATCATTCGGATCTTTATATAATGCTGCATTATGGTTAGAAGTAGCTTCCCAACCACCGTGAAAATCATATGTCATAATATTAATCCAATCGAGAATTTGAGCGATTTTCTTTAACTCTGTATGATTGGCATAACGTTGGCTTGCTCCTGAAGCAATTGTTAATAAATATTGTTTTCCATCTTCAGCACCTGCTTTATTTAAAGCATTTCGGACGTCTTGAAGAAGGAGAGTGAAATTTTGTTTATCCTCAGGACGATAACTGCCACCAGGAATCGTTTCAACACCTGGATATTCCCAGTCTAAATCCACGCCGTCAAATCCATATTCACGAAGAAAAGCTACTGTAGATTCTGCAAATACTTTTCTAGTTTTTTCATCAGCGGCCATATCAGAAAAGCGGTTAGACCAAGTCCAACCTCCAACGGAAATAATAGTTTTTAAATGAGGGTATTTAGCTTTTAGTCGTTTTAATTCTCCGAAGTTTCCACACCGGGCATATTTATCACAGTCTTCCCAAGTTGTATCTGATTCTGGATAAGATTGTGTGACATCAGCCCATGCCTCTCCTAACACGAGTGTACCGTTAGGAACTTCTTTATTTTGCAGCGGTACGCCAGATTCTTTACAATTCCATGTTTGTTTATTTGGATTATCAGGGTGAGTGGAAGGATTTCCATGTTTTCCATTCCAGCAAATGTCAGCAAATGCATAGTTTAAATGAGTGAGCTTTGATGCATCAATGTCTGTAACTTGATAATTACGTCCGTAAATGCCCCACGAAGGAAAGTACCCAACAATTTTTTGACTTTGCTTTGGTGAATCTGCTAATGCGGGATTTGGAGTAATAAAATTTGTGAGAAAAAGAGGTAAGAAGAGTAGTAGAGATAGTAATAGAAGTGTGAATTTCTTTGACCTCATAGTCATTTCCCCTTTCAAGGTAAAAGATATATTTAAAGGCATTTGCCAATAAATCAAAGTGAATTTAGACGTATGAAACGTCTAGATAAAAATGATCAGACATCACGAAGTCTATACAAGAGAGCTGGGGGTGGTTAAATCGTAACAAATGTAAGATTTAGTGTAAACGCTTTATTAGATGCGGAAGGATTTTCTCAATATAAAAAGCTTCCAATACAAACTGCATATGAAATGAAATATCTATAAGGGGGGAAAATAGCTCCTTATAAATAAAATTGAGAAAAAATTGTATGTAGTTCATTTTTGATGACGTAGCAAAATAATGAAATTTCGTGTAAAATAATGGTAAAAATATGTAAGGGGGAGAATAATGTGATGGAAAAGAGATACTTCGTGAATCGCGCTTCATTTCACTTGAAAATCTAGAAAGAACCATTCAATTATTTGAGGATTAAGGGAGGTTTTTATATGGAATTTATTATTGTCATACTATTATTTGTTGTAGTTGGAACAATTGTAACTGCAGTTCGATCGAACAAAAAGAAGGTAAACCTTACAAAACAAAATAACATACATAATTCATCTAACAGCTCATCACCACTATTTTTCTTTGCTGGATCTGATAATGATAGCTCGCATGATGGTGGTTCACATGATTGTGGAGGATCTTTTGGCGGAGATAGTGGAGGTAGCTGCGGTGGCGGCGGTGATTGATGAAAGGGGCTGTCCCAAAAGCCCCTTTAAAATAATAAAACCCACGGAGAAAA
>NUMR01000060.1 GCA_002578045.1 Bacillus cereus | reverse complement strand
AGGATTCCTGGTTCTTTTTATTTCATTATCAACTGTTCTTTATGAATATCAGTCCACAAGAGCAGGAGAACATACGAAACGTTCTTTCTGCTAAAATTCCTGGTTTAAAGGCATCTTTTTTAAAATAACCTTCTCTAATTCGGTAAGAAAATCCCTGTAGTATTCGGATTGATAGTGACTTACTGACTTTCCCTCTGGATGACCTTCATATCCTAAATATCCTTTTTTAGTTAAATCTATAACCGAAGCATTTGGAAATCTTTCTAGAAAAACCATCTCCATGTATTCAAACAAATTGTTTGAAATCCTACTGTCTAAAACTTCCTCTTTACTAAAACTGTTTATTTTTCCACTTTTATCAATATACTTTAAAGCAGTTCTTGCACGTTGCAAAATAACCCTATTAGGATCATATGATTTTTCAAGTTTGTCAGCGAATTTATCGAACGATTCTTTCCATATAGTTAGGTAGTTTTCGTCGTAATGAGTAATAATTTTGGGATTACCTAAATGATAAATGTAATCCGTTCCTCTCAATGTATAAGAATCTGTAATCATTACTCCATCTTCAAAATAAATCAACGGTCTAACTGCATCTGCGTAAAAATCGATAATTAAAAAATCAGAGTTTGAATTCAATAGATTTTCAAAAAAATTCTTTTCGAAATCATTTTTTATATTTCTCTTTTGAAAGTCAGTGCATTCACCTAAATATGTTTCTTCAAAAGTCTTTGGCTTCGCCATCATACTTGGGATAGATGAGTGAAAACTTGTATACACTACTTCGAAATTTTCTTTATATTTCGGATTGAAGAACTCTTTTGTTTGAAAAGCTGATCTGCTAAAGCATGAGCCAGAAACTGCGATTCTTGACTTAGGAAACTCTTTTTCTACTCTAAGCGCCAAACTTTTAAACTTCGTAATATAATTCTCAATTTCGAATGTTCCTATCTTAAATTTTTCTTTATTTAATTGGTCGCATTCAAGCAGTATTTCAAAAGACTTTTGAGAGTTAGGGTCATAAACAGTAATATAATAATCCCATATAACTAATTGTAACGTTGGCTTTATCTCATTGAATTTAAGTGTAAATAAACTTCCTTCTTTATCAAAAAACTTTTTTATAGGCTCTAAATTTGAATAAGCTAGTCCATTATTATGCCTTGCTTTTACATAACAACGTTCGATAATGTAATGATCATCTGTCTCTATCATTAGATTTAATTGATCTTCACTATATGTATTTTTCACTTGTGAAACTACCTTTGTTTCATTCCTATTTGTTGTAAATTGAAGATTATCGTTATCAATTTTAATTCTCCAATCATACAAATGATCCGAACATAAAATGTCATCGTGCTCCCTATCCAAAATAATAGGCAATTCAGATTTAGTTCCATCTGAATAAAATCTTAAAAAAACATCCCAAGTCATATTATGCTGTATCTCATTTGGTAACTCTAATTCGGTAAGATTCAAAGGCTTAATCATATCAAAATTTGAAACCAAGATGTACTCATGATAATGAACATATAAATCTTGTCTACTTCTCATTTTCATAATTAAATCTACATTTTCATAATCAAAATCTACATCATTTAAATTCAAATATAAACTTTGTTCATATTTGCGTAGATTTGCTTTAACAAAAGAATTTATCAATTTAATTTTAAGCGATAATTTTTTTTTCATATTCCTATATAGGAAATAATGATAATTTGTTTCTTTAATATTTACAGGTTCATTTAGAACAGATCCTTCACTACTCACATTAGTGCCATTTACATAAATATCATAAATTTGATTATCCCTAATAGGGTTGCAATTTAAATCAACCGTATAAATATATAAATCATCAACGATTTTCATTTCTGATTCCAAAATTTTAGGTACAATATTGTTTGTTGCTCTTTCCCTTAAAACCACTGAAGTAAATGCAGTTTGAGAAACTAACTTAAAGTGCCCTTTATCTGTTAAATAAGTATGCAACATATCTCTTCCCCCGTATACAATATTATAAATGCTTTATCATTATTATAATTTTTACATAAAGATAATTATATATCTATTGTACTGAATTTTACTAGTTTGTTATAAACTTTCTAGTTATAAGAAATACTTTCAAAATAAAAGTGGATTTTGGAGTACTTTACGTTTACCCAATTTCATGTAATACCTGTAAATGTTAATTTCTAATTTATTGACGAAACAGAACATTTGTTCTATAATATATACAAACAAATGTTCTTGTGGAGGTCGTCGCATGAATCACTTACTTAAATGTTCGTTCAATCAAAAAATCCCAATTGAATTAATTTATTTAAACGGTTCAGGAGATTTCTCTCAAAGAACTGTTATTGTTAGAAAGATATATGAAGATCGTGTATTAGTGTATTGCATGCAAAGGCAACAAGTTAGAATGCTGAAATTAGCTAATATACTATCAATTGATAAAGAAAGAACAAAATATCAATATGCTTAAAAATACACAATGAGGTGATATCATATGTCAACATCAATTCCAAAACCACCAAAGAAGAAAAGTGCTTCAAAAAAAGAAAGACCGTACATGGATGAATTTGAACAACAAGAAGCTGCAGAATTGATTCAGTATGCAAAGCAGGATGATACAGAATTAGTGTTTACTGTGTATAGAAAACATAAAGAACCAGATATTATCAAAGGTAAAATAATTAAACTTGAACAGCAAATGGGTAGAATTATAGTGAGTGACGGCCCAAATACAATACATAAAATTCAATTCATAGATATATTGAAAATCGAAATGCCTAGTTAATTTAGCTAGGTGTTTTTATATGTTCATAAATTCATTGTCGAAATAAAACTTGTCCATTAATTTGTTTACAATCCCGTTGAAATAAGCGAATTTACCTTTCTTCATTTTTGCTCCAGATTTAATTTTTATAACGAATTCTTTAATAGTTTTTAAGCCAATAGTAAGCTCCTGGTCTTTAGTAAATGCTTTATTACTTGTTGTAAGATTAATAACTCTATTACACGGTCTTACAATCTTATAGTTATTTCTAATAAAAATGTGCTGAGGATCAAAGGCAACAGCCTTGTCCTTTTTTTTCGCAATGCATATTCTACAGTATGTTGGCTTTAATATAATCAAGTTTGTCCAAAAAACTATGATGAATTCAAACTTGATGTTAAAACCAATTAATAATTAAGCGAGGTGGTAATGTTATGTATTGTGAAGACGAGTATAGTGTATACAAAAAGAAAGATATAAAAAATTTAAAAATAAGATTAGAAGATCTTCAATTTCAACTCCAACAACAACTCCAACAACAAAAACAATTTCAAGCTCAACTTCAGCGACAAGAGCAAAATCAGGCGCAGGTACAAAATGATACAGATACTATATCCAATGTAGGAAATCCTACTATTAATGTTAATGTTGCTAGTAACCCGGATCACAAGAAAGATAGGGAAAGGCATCATAAGAAACAGGATGACTGCTGCTCTAGCCACAAGAAAGATGTTGTTCGTTGCAATCCTAAAAATAAAGAAAAGCAAGTGAATAATCCAGCTGATGATATCATTAATTTCCCACGTATAACTCAAAGTGAGACAAGCCTTGCTCATTTTAAAGATTTTATACTTTATGGATTTAATGATAGTAATGATTATAGAGGGGGGCTAGGGAGCCAAAGTTTTTCAGGATTCGCTTTTTCTAATAATTTAGGTAAAACTTGGACTGATGGTGGTTCCCTGCCAGTAAATCCAGGGGGAACCAATGAAGGGGATCCTGTGATAGCTGTAGATAGAAATGGTGTATTCTATTACGGACAAGTTGGGGGTGAAGTTATAGGGGGGAGATTAGAAGGGGTAATCACTGTTTCAACTGGAACCATCAGTGCTAGTAAAACAATAACTATGAATCGCCCTCAAATCGTTGGACGCGGGCAAAATCCAGCTAGGAGTAACCCGGGTGATCAGGACAAGGAATGGATTACAGTGGGACCTGATGCTAATAATCCAGAAAATGAAGCGCTATATATTGTATGGACTGATTTTACCGCTCCTACAAACCCTAATATTCGTTTCTCGAAATTTAGAACTGGCGTTAATTTAACTCCAATCATTCAAAATCAGAATATTGTTGTCGGCAATACTGTTAGAGTTACAGGGTCTTATGTTTTGGTAGATAAGCGTGGTATAATTTATGTGTTTTATGAAGAAACAACAGGAGGTTTTGCAGGGTTTCAAACATTAGGCCAACCCAATAGAACCATCCGTATGGTTAAATCAATTGATGGTGGTAATACTTTCCCAATCAATGTTGCTGTTTCAGCACCTTTTGCTGCTGCCGCAACAACAACATCACCTTGTAATCGTCCATCAATAGGTGTTGATAATTCCAGACAGATTCGCATGAATGAATTTCCTCAAGCTGCCGTAGGACCAGATGGTACGATATATGTAGTCTGGAATGCTGGTAGAGTTGTGGGTAATACTACTTTCATTGATACTTTTTTAGCATACAGTCAAAATGAAGGGGTTAGTTGGACACAAATAAATGTAACCAATAATATCGCTTATTCATTTTTTCCATCAGTAGCGGTTAATAATAAAGGTGCCCATATTCAATATAACCGTTTTAATGACCCTAATAACGTTGGTGGTTTAGGTGATGGAACTTTTGGAATATTTATGAAGAGTTTCTCGCTTAAAACGGGTTTAAGTAAAGAATGTATGGTGAGCACTCAGTTTTCGCCGATACCAGTTACAAACCCTAACCCAGATGCTGCTCAATGTTATATGGGTGATTATAATCAGGTTATCTCAGGCCCTGGAGATTGCTTGCTTCATGCCTGGGGTGATAATCGTAATAGGTTGAATGGTAGAGATAATCCTGATGTTTATTTTGCACTAACAACATCAAAAAAGGAACACAACTGTTGTTGTGATAAAAAAGAAGATATTTAAAATTTGAAAAAGACTTCTCTCGCAAAAAAGCTTTTTCCATTTACTGTTTCTATTCTACTAGAGTTCTTTTATTGTAACTCCCATTGTCAAGAGTGGAGTAATGAATTGTGGCAACCAAGAGATTCTAAATTCTTTCTTTAAATTCTCATAATCATTGATAAACATTATGAAATTAATTCTTTAAATTTACATGTTTTTCAGGAGGATTCTATAAAAAATTTCAATAATAAACTAGAAGTGAAGTCATAAGCAATACATTAATCACATATAAAGTCTGGATCAAAATAAAATTTGTCCATTAAGTTATTTACAATTCCATTGAAATAAGCAAATTTACCATTCTTCATTTTTGCTACAGACTTAATTTTCATAACAAACTCTTTGATAGCTTTTAAGCCAATAGTAAGCTCCTGGTCTTTAGTAAATGCTTTATTACCTGTAGAGAAGTTTGTAACTTTATTACACTGTCTTACGACCTTCCACAGTTCTTGAATTGTTTTAGAATCACTGTAAAAAGAGCGAACTAGAGAAACAAAACGTTCTGGTACCCAGTGAGCAACAAAGTCAGCTTCTTTAATGTTTTTCTCAAGTGTAGTGTTATTCTCATTACTATTACGTTTGTTTATATCTTTTATATTTTGTTTTAAGGTTTTAGTAGTTGTTTTATTGGTGTGACATTTTTCTTCATTTTTAACAGGAGCTTGTGTGACAACCTGTTCCTCCACAATGATTGGTTGAATAACAATAGCATTACTGGTTTGTCTCATATCGCTTTTACGCTTCATTTTTAGTTGTTTAATGATACCTAAAGACTCTAAGTGTAGGCATACTCGAATAACTGTTCTACGGCTAATATTAAGGTCTTCAGCAATGTGTTTTTTTGTTCTGAATGATACACCAAAGAACTTAGAAGAATAGTTGTGTAGCTTATTTAATACAGCCAATTGAGTTTTATTTAACTGATCCGTAAATTTTTCTTTGTATGCACGAACAGTTTTATTTAATTCATCAATTGTTTTAAACGTTGTTAGGTTTTCGTATGTTTCATTTCCTGCGATAATTGTAATACTTTTTTTCTTCTCCATTATAAATCTTGTCTCCTTTGTGGAAACAAAAAAGCAACAGAATGCCATGTGTAAGCAAACTGTTGCTAAGGAACCCTTATGTACTGTAAAATAGTCCGTAAGGGTACAGCAAGTGTTTGCCTAGTATGATTAGGCGGACGGTATAAGAGTGTTGGTAGCACTACTTATACACGCTGTGCTCTTTTGTTGTATTTTATATTTTTGCCCACAATCTGCCCACATACTTTTCTATCGATAACGTTTTTTATCAATAAAGAAAAATTGCAGATGAAATACAAGGCTTGCTATATGAACGCTTTTAATTGTTTATCGTCTATTATCTGATATCAGATTAAAATACAGTATTATCATTAGCTCCAGAAATTATTGAAGCAGTAAAAGAAGGGAAGATTAAGCGTTTCTTTGTCATCGCAGGTTGTGATGCTCCAGGAAAAGGCGGAGAATATTATCGTGAATTAGCAACGTCACTTCCGCCAGAAACAGTTATTTTAACAACTTCTTGTGGGAAATTCCGCTTTAATGATGTAAATTATGGTGTTGTACCTGGTACGGAGATTCCACGTTACATTGATTTAGGACAATGTAATAATTCAATTTCTACAGTGAAAATAGCGGCGGCTTTAGCAGATGCTTTTCAATGTGAAGTGAATGAATTGCCAGTTAGTATTGTTCTATCATGGTTTGAACAAAAAGCGGTTGCCATTTTACTTGGGCTATTTAGTCTTGGGATTCAAGATATTCGCATCGGTCCAAAGGCGCCTGAATTTATTTCACCTGGTGTGCTTCATGTATTACAAGAAACATTTGGGTTGAAACTTATTACAACTGCAGAAGAAGATATGAATATAATGTTATCGTAATGAAACGGATGTCTTTAATGAGTTTATAGTAAACACTAATATAAAAGGACGTGAACTAAAGCGAGTTCATGTCTTTTTTTGTAGGCATTACTCCTAGAAGAGCGATTAAGCAGCGGTAGCAAATAAAATGGTTTCCCTAGGTATTTAAAATAGGATAACTGGCAAGCAGTAAAGCTCAATATCATGTTGTGTTTAACTGTTAACTGCTTATGGGAAGTATAAGTATAATCTCTCTTGTAAACTTTCTAACACTTCTTCAGGTATTTTCTTGATTTTGATATCCTTACCTAGGAAAAGTAGCCAATTCGTTATTTCTGTTAATTCATTCAGATTGTTAACATTAATAAAAGTTTTTAAAATGGCTGTGGATTGGTAAGGATTTGTATAAGAAATTGAAATTTTTAAAGGACGATATTTTTTGAACTGGGCAATCGCTTTTGGACCAAGTTCTAGTACAAGGTTGATTGCTTCGTCCTTTTTACTTAGTTTTTCTAAAATTTTTTTCTTATTTAATCTCTTTTTTGGCGTATAGCGATTGACATTGATGAGCTGATCGACAAGAAACATCTTCTTTTTTTCTTCTTTTATGCAAAAACCTTCAATTATCCAATGGCTTTTTTCTTGATAAAGGTGTAGTAAATAAATTGGATAAGACTTGATTTCCCCCTCTTCTTTGGTTGTAATCAATAAATGGCTATCCAAAAGAAGGATTTTGATGAGTTTTTCTAACATAGGATGGGGAAGGTCAGAAAGCTCAAGTAGGTCGGGATTATGAGGGTTAGTTCCTTCAAAAAGCAAGATTTGATTTAAAAGGACAAGGTCGTCCTGTTGGATTTCTGTGATGAGTCCTAGTAGTTTTTCGGCTAAAGACTGACGACTCTTTAGATAGGGAAGTTGTTGATTTCTTGTGGCCATAAAGGCAATAAAAAGAGCTTTGACCTCGTTATCAGTAAAGCGAACGACGGGCAGGATAGAGTTATGCATAACAAAATACCCCCCAGCTCTTCCAACTTCAGCCACAAGTGGCATCCCCATAGCTTCAATCTCTCGAATGTCCCTAATAGCTGTCGATCGAGAGATGTTAAATTCTTGTATAATTTCAGAAATAGTAAAGTGAGAGCGGTTGTTAATGTACCGCATGATTGTATTAATCCGTTCAACTTTTTTCATTTTGGTCTCCTAAACAGTATCATTTTTTGACATGATTTAAGGATATTATAAACTCATCAGATGAAAAGATAAATCGTTTGATTAATTAAAAAAGAGGAAGGTTTTGAATATGAAAAATTATACTTTAGAAGAAAAAGATAGCTTTATCGTGTTAGGTATTGGAACTGAAATTAAGAGTGAATATACAGACTTTGCAGGCATAAACAAGGAAAAGACAGACTTTTGGTTGGCAGTCACACAAGATGGAAGGCTGGACACCTTAAAAGCTATAGCCACAAATGATTACATTTTTTCCGTGAGCGAAGCGGTGAATAACAAGATGATGTATTATGCTGGTGTCATGACAGGGGCACAAATACAAGAAGAGGCTAGAGTAATCCAGTTTCCTAAGGGGGAATACTTAGTAGTTAAAGGGGAAGGTGAGACGGCTGAGGAGCTAAGTAATAAGCTTACTGGTATTGCTTTTGGTCAAGTCTTACCAGAAGCAAAGGATTTTGCCTATGTTGGTGGGCCAAATACAACGGTTGAGATGGGGCAGCGAAATGGTTTAGTATTTGGTGAAATATGGATTCCGGTAGTTAGGAAGTAAAGAGTTAAAAGGAGAGATGAAATTGTCCTATATCGTTGATTTTAAAAATGTAACTACAGTTGGTTTAGAGTCTTCACCTATAGGAGAAGCGCCGCATCGTTATCAAGATAAAAACATGTAAGCTTTTATACATTTTTCGGCTAATCCAGTAACAAATAAGAACCTAAAACCTAAGTCAAAATAGTAATTAATGTATAAAATATTAGAAGAAAACCATCAATTTGATTACCCTTTTTTCAAATTGATGGTTTTTATTTTGAAATAAATATCTATTTTATAAAGTGAAACTAAAGTAATTTTTCTTATACTTAAAAAGATAGGTTACAGGGTAGCAGAAAAGGACGATGAAATAACTGTTAAGGAAGATATAAGCTCTTGAATAATTGAAATGGATAGTTCGGATAAAAGCAGGAAAAGTGCACAAGTGTATTTTGAAAAGTAAAAGTTAAAAAATAGATTCTGATATGGAAATTGTGTAATGGCTTCTATATAAAATACGAATAAAAGTCAAGAGCTTTTTTGAAATCCTTGACTTTTATTCTGCTTGCAACTTATGTTTCTGGTACAAAACTAAATGATAGCAAAATATACACGAAAATATAAATTCACTTTGACAATTTAATGGGTATCAGTTCATAAAATACGTATTTTGTTTTGGAGTTTTAAAAGTTTAATTTCATAATCGTTAAATATTTAGTTTGGAATATTTATGAAATTATTTTTGTACCGCAACAGAAATTATATTCATTTTCCTAAGTGGCCCGTGAAATAACTTCTTGTTCATCAAGTAATAACTTCAAACTTGATAAAGAGATTGCTTGGAAATTCTCTTTCGACATACGTTTTCGATAATGCGTAGGTGTTTCTCTAGTTACTTTTTTAAACATACGGCTAAACGTTACTAAACTACGAAAGCCCACCTGATAAGAAATATTTTCTACCGATTCATTTGTCATTGAAAGTAAATATGCTGCTTGATTAATACGCATTCTTATAATCCAGTCCCTCATACCGACTCCGATATGCTTGTGAAATACTCGTGAAAGATGGCTTCGATTGACTGCAAGATGATTTGCTACATCACTTACGGTAATTTCCTCTATATAGTGTTCTCCAATATATGTCATTGCTTCAATCGCAAGTCGTGAAAACTTTTGTTTTACTCCTGTTGAGAGTTCGACACCATCTGTAAGTAATAATCTTAAAAAACGATGGGTCAACTCATTCAACTTTAATTCATCTTCTAATGTACTGTAGGAGCACTTCATACACTCTAATATAATATCTGAATATTGTTGAATGTTAGCTGAGGTAACAGCGTAGTTATCATCTTTAAAATTCGAAAAATGAATAATTTCCTCTGCTACCTTCCCGCCAAATGACAGCCATGCATATAGCCATGGCTCTTCTCCATCCGAGCGATAAAAGGTTGACGTTCCTGGGGGAATGAGAAAAAGGTCTCCTTTCTTTAATGAATATTTTTTATCTTTTACATAGTACTTTCCTTTTCCATCTAATACGACATGAATAATGTGGCTGTTACGGACTGCTGGTCCAAATGCATGAAAAGGTAGTGTTTTTGAAAAGCCACAAAAATCAAAGTGAAGTTCGCTTGAGAAGTGATGGTGTTCTTTTTTTATAAAGATTGCTTGTTCCATGTACTTCGACCCTTCTTCGTGATTACTATAACCTACTATGCCCTTTGAAGGAAAAAATGCAACAAAAGGTTAAATCAAGGTCACAAAATGATATAAAATAGAAAGCGCTTTCTTGTTAAACTATACAGGAAAAAGAAAGACAAAGGAAGATTAATGTAGTTTATTAGTTTTATATGTGTAACTTTGTAAACGCTTTCTTTTTGGTGTTGAAATAAAATGGAGAGGAAATTCACAAAAAGGAGAATGAAAATGAATGGAAAATTAAAACAACGTGTTTCCTATGCCTTAGGTGCATTTGGTCATGACATATTTTATGTAACTTTGAGCACTTATTTTATGGTCTTTGTTACGAGTGCGATGTTCACCGGAGCCGAAAAAGCAACGGCTGGAAAAATGATTGGGATTGTTACAAGTTTAATCGTAGTAATCCGATTAGTAGAAATTGCTTTTGACCCGATTATTGGAGGAATAATTGATAACACAAAAACGAGATTCGGGAAGTTTAAGCCTTGGTTAGTTGTTGGTGGTTTAGTTAGTTCTATCCTTCTTGTATTCATATTTACCAATTTTTTTGGTCTTGCAATTCATAATACTACGTTGTTCATTATTTTGTTTGCAATTGTTTATATCTTGCTCGATAGTTTTTATTCATTTAAGGATATAGCTTTTTGGTCGATGATTCCAGCGTTAAGTACTGAAACCAAGGAACGAGAAAAATTAGCAACATTTGCACGGCTTGGTTCATCACTTGGTGCAAATGGTACTACACTAGTAGTTGTACCAATCGTTACCTTCTTTACTTTCTTAATGACAGGTGAACATTCCCAAGGCGCTTCTGGTTGGTTTTGGTTTGGATTAATTACAGCTGTCATTTCTGGCGGAACAGCCATTATTGCAGCATTTGGCACAAAAGAAAATGATAGCGTAATTCGCCAGCAACAAGAAAAAGCAAGCATTAAAGATGTTTTCAAAGCTATTGCTAAAAACGATCAGTTGATGTGGTTGGCACTGTCATATATTGCATATGCCATTGCCAATGTTGCGACTACTGCTGTGTTATTCTTCTTCTTCAAATATATTCTAGGAAATTCAGGCGAGTTCTGGATTGTGGGATTAGTTGCAGCTGTATTAGGCTTAATTGCTGTTCCGCTTTTCCCAACGCTCACGAAGTTAATTTCAAGACGTTATGTTTATATTGGCGGCATTGTGATGATGCTCCTTGCTTACGTATGTTTCATATTGGCGGGAACAAGTTTACCAATGGTTATTGTGGGATTGGTGCTCTTCTACTTCCCTCAGCAGCTTATTTTCCTTTCAGCTTTAATGACTATTACCGATTCAGTTGAATATGGACAATGGAAAAATGGTACTCGAAACGAAGCTGTGACTTTGTCAATTCGTCCATTACTCGATAAAATTGCCGGAGCTTTATCAAACGGAATTGTTGGATTTGTAGCTGTTGCTTCTGGGATGACTGGTAATGCTACAGCGGCAGACATTACTGCTCATGGTGTTTCGACGTTCCATCTTTATGCGTTTTACCTTCCAGCAGCACTCATGATATTTTCTACCATCATTTTCGCTTGGAAGATTACATTGACAGAGAAAAAACATATGCAAATCGTCAAAGAGCTAGAAGCAAAGCTAAACCATGGCGAGGAAGCAGATGAAGAGTTCAGTTCTAGTGCTGCACTTTCTCATTCTAAATAGAAGAGTAGGGGGTATCTAAAATGAACATTACAACAAAAGACTTCGGAGCCGGTTATACGATTATCACTATTACCAATTCAAATGGCCTGCAATTGACTGTTTCAGATCTAGGAGCCCGTATTACAAGTTTAAAGGTACTAACAACGAATGGTTTACGTGAGCTTATACTTGGTTTTGATACGGCAAAGGAATACCTTGAAAAGGATTTATATATTGGTGCCTCAATCGGACGAGTAGCTGGACGAATTCGAAATGGAACTTTTCAAATTGATGGGGAAATTTATAAAGTACAAATTGATGAGAAAACTGGGAACACTTTACATGGTGGTACCCCAGGCTTTGAAAGTAAAAAGTGGCAATATCAAGTTATTAAGAATAATGATGGGGCCTCGGTAATATTTCATATGGTGAGCCCACATGGTGAAAATGGATTTCCGGGGAACCTCGATGTCGAGATATGTTATACATTAACTAACACGAATGTTTGGAAAGTAGAAACTAGGGCGACAAGTGACAAAGATACCTTATTTAATCCAACAAATCATGTGTATTTCAATTTAACTGGTGATGTAACGCAATCTGTAAATGAACATACATTATGGGTGGATAGTGATAGATTTGCACCACTAGATTTGGAAAGCGTTCCAATTGGTGTGAAGTTGCCTGTAGAAGGAACTTCGTTTGACTTTAGAAAGCCAGTTAAACTCAAAGAAATTTTCAGTAGTAATTTTAGCCAAAAAGAATTAGTGGGAGGAATTGATCACCCGTTTTTCTTGAACCGACCTGAACTATCACATAGTTCAGTGAAACTCATCAGTCCAGATGAAGTGGTTTCAATTGAAGTAGCCACAAAAGAACCAAGTGTCATCATCTTTACGGCAAATTTTGGTGAGAATACTCCTCTTATGCATGGCAAGCAACTTGCAAATCATGGAGGAATTACTTTTGAAACACAGGTTTGCCCAGGTGCTGAACAGTATGCTGATTTGGGAGAAATGGTTCTTAGGGCGGATTCAACTTATCAAACAATAACAGAATTCCATATTATATGAGAGCATATTTTTGATAGTCTCTTTATACATGAAACAGTGTATATAAAGTGAAACTTTAATCAGTTGGGGTTTTGTCCATCCCCAACTAATTATGATCCCTCACCAATCGGGCTTTTACGGGCAGTTGATCCCCCACCTAACTTCTTTGCTTTCGCTGAATTTTGAGGTAGGGGTCTTACTACCCACAAATAGCGGGATAAAAAAATAGATACTGTTATCAAAACTTATTTTAAAATACGATGTTGTGTTAAAAAATAATAATGAACTGTTAGAAGTAATTCTATGAATAAGGAGATTGTTCCAGTATTTAAAATGAATGCAAAGGGGGAGGTAATACTTATGGAAAAGAAACGTGAACTAGCTTTGAAATTTGCTGAGGTATTTGGACCTCAAGAAACAATTCAATATTTTTCTCCAGGACGTATCAATTTAATCGGGGAACATACGGACTACAATGGTGGCTATGTATTCCCAGCTTCAATTACATATGGAACTTATGGAGTAGCTAGGCGTCGTGAAGATGGTAGAGTACTAGTTTATTCAACAAACTTTGAGGAACATGGAGTGATTAGTTTTATGTTGAATGAACTAGATTACGATAAAAATGATAATTGGGCAAATTATGTAAAAGGAGTTGTCTTAACGCTGAAAAATGCGGGACATAAAATAGACTCTGGTTTTGAGTTATTAGTTGAAGGGACGATTCCAAATGGGGCAGGACTTTCAAGTAGTTCTTCACTTGAATTACTTGTAGGCGTAGTATTAGAAGACTTGTTCAACTTAGACGTGACGCGACTTGAATTAGTTAAAATGGGTAAAAAAGTTGAAAATGAATTCATTGGTGTGAATTCTGGTATTATGGATCAGTTTGCCATTGGATTTGGTGAGGAAGACAAAGCGATTTTCCTGGATACTAATACATTAGAGTATGAAATGGTACCAGTAATTTTAGATGGCTATGCTATTGTAATTATGAATACTAATAAACGTCGTGAATTAGCAGATTCAAAATATAATGAGCGCCGTACTGAATGTGAAGAAGCACTTGCGCGTCTCCAAACGAAGTTAGAAATTAAGTCACTTGGAGAACTAAGCAAGAAAGAATTTGATGCAAATCAAAATCTTATTGGGGATGAAATTTTAATTAAACGTGCAAAGCATGCAGTTTATGAAAATGAACGCACAAAAAAAGCCAAAGCAGCTCTTACTGCTAGCGATTTAGAAGAATTCGGAAAGCTATTAAATGCTTCTCATATATCTTTAAGAGATGATTATGAAGTTACAGGACTTGAATTAGATACATTAGTAGCCACTGCGCAAAAACAAGAGGGTGTGCTTGGAGCACGTATGACTGGAGCTGGGTTTGGTGGATGCGCCATCGCATTAGTAAAAGAAAGTGAAATTCACACGTTTAAAAACAATGTTTATGATGAATATCTCAAAGTTGTAGGATATGCGCCTGTCTTTTATGTGGCACATATTGGTAGTGGAACTACAGTGATTGGATGATGAATGAGGTGAAAACGATGAACATACACCAAGCAATTTATGATTTTACTACACTGGCAATTAATAATGGGGCCATTGAGGAAGGTGATCGGATTTATACGCACAATCAATTATTACGTTTGATTGGCGAATCGAACATGGGAGAGATTACTAGTGTAGTCGAAACGGACCCACATGTACTGTTAGATATGCTTATGGGTAAAGCGACGGAAAATCTAATTATCTTTAAAAACCAAGTTAATCGTGATATGTTCGAAGCGCTTTTAATGGATGTGATTACACCACTTCCATCTAAGGTTAACACGAATTTTCAGAAGGCATATCGTAAAGGGCCTAAACAAGCAACAGATTATTTCTTTGAACTTTGTAAACGCAATGATTATATAAAGACACGTGCGATTGAAAAAAATATTCATTATTTAGCAGAATCAAAATATGGTGAACTGGAGATCACTATTAATTTGTCCAAGCCAGAGAAGGATCCAAAAGAGATTCTAGCGGCTAGAAGTACACCGAAGAGTAAATATCCGAAATGTTTACTTTGTACTGAAAATGAAGGATATTTCGGTCGCCTAAACCATCCAGGTAGAAGCAATCACCGAATCATTAATATTGAACTAGATGGAGAAGGATGGGGTTTTCAATATTCACCATATGCATACTTTAATGAACACGCCATTGTATTATCTAAAAAGCATCGTCCAATGAAAATTTCCCGCGAGGCATTCTCTCGTTTGTTCAGTTTTGTGGAAACAATGCCGCATTACTTCATTGGTTCAAACGCAGATATACCTATTGTAGGAGGATCTATCTTAAGTCATGATCACTATCAAGCCGGACGCTATAACTTTCCAATGACAAAGGCTAACGTTCTTAAAACATTTGAATTGCCTAACTACCCAAATACTTCTTGCGGTATTGTCAACTGGCCAATGAGCGTGATTCGCCTTTCTTCCCTAAACAAAGAGGAACTAATTATTGTCAGCACCTACATCCATGAAAATTGGAAGAGCTATTCAGATGAATCCTTACAAATTCGTGCACAATCAAAAGATGGAACAAAACATCATACGATCACACCAATTGTGCGGCGTCGTGAAGAGAGATATGAGATTGATCTTGTACTTCGTGATAATAATGTGAGTGAAGAATACCCTGATGGAATTTTTCATCCACATCCAGATGTACAACATATTAAAAAAGAAAATATCGGACTTATTGAAGTCATGGGCCTTGCGATTCTCCCTGCACGTTTGATTGAGGAACTTAATGAAGTTGAGCTGTACTTATTAGATAAGGGAGCCAATGTTCCTGAAATCCATCAAAAATGGGCAGATGAATTAAAGTCTCAGGGTGGCTATACGGAAGAGACCATACAAAGCTTTCTTCAAACTGAAGTTGCAAAGAAATTTGAACGCGTCTTAGAAGATGCTGGTGTCTATAAGATGAATAAAGAGGGTAGAGAAGGGTTTGATCGTTTTATAAAAGAATTACAAAGTGTAAATAGAGAGGTAGTGCCTAAATAATAGTTTTGGTTTTAGGTGGTGCAGGTTATATCGGTTCACATGTTGTCAATTAATATTTTGATTCATTTAGTTTGTCTAGAAACTTATGATGAACAGGCACAAATGCACGGTCGTTATTTCTCATCAGCTTATGCTGGAACGATTGAAGAGCCAGTGACAGGCACAGCTTCAGGTGTAATGGGAGCGTATTATGCGACGCTTTTGGAGAAAAATTTTGGTGGTAAAATAAATAAAGATGGTCGTGTAATGGTGTGTGTAACGAAAGACATAGAAACTGAGAAGTTACAAATAGATATTGCCGGAACCACAGTGTATGTGAAAGAGCTTGAAATTTCAATATAAAAGAATGAAGCCCGGCATTTAGCTGGGACTTCCCCTTATCTGTTCAACACTTCAATATAAGAAGCATTTCCCGTTGTTCGTAAAGCGGAACGGAAATTATTATTTTCTAACGTCTCAGCAACTTGTTTTAATTGTTGTGCGTCATCATGGTGGATAAGTAAACTGTCTGCGCCACTTTCTTCTATATGTATGTGTTCGACATTTCCAATAGCATCATGTACAGCTTTTAAAAATTCAGGTTTCATATTGTCCTCCTATATGTATGTAACGTTGTTATTAGTATTACCTTATTTATGAAATATAAAAGTAAATGAAAGGAGAAATAAAAATGAATATACCACAGTTTAAAGAGCATATAACATCACTATTTGGAGAGCATCTTCATAAAATATAGAAGTGAGGAAAATGGATTTTAATAAAAAATTTGTAGAAAATGATGAAAAAGACGGTTTACACTTTGGACCACAAGGTTATGAGTATTTAGCGAAGTTAATTTGTGAATGTGAAAAGTTAAAATGGATTTTGTAAGAAGCAAAGCGTGGGTACTTTGCTTTTTTTGTATTTCTTATAATGAATTAGCGTAGCGTGTATTAAGTTGGCTTTTTTGGTATTCACATGAGTAAAATATAGTATCTTTTCGCGAGGGCGTTGTAGCACTGCAAAAATGCGAACACCTTAATATATTTTAATTAACCAAGGAAGTAGACAATTCCTGTGATTAAAGTTTCACTTTATTATTTGTTTACTGTAATGAGCAAGGACGTATTCTCATTCTTTTCGAGATGACATTCCTAAAAAAGTACAAAGAGAATCTAGTATGGACTCTAGGGGTCAACCGTAATTAGTTAAATTATATGCTATTTTCGGTGGTATGCTATTCTTTGAATTATAACGTTTTTTTCTAATAAATGGATAAATAATAAAATATATTATGAAATAAAAAATCTTTAATTCAAGATGTTTTTCTTGACGATAATAATATATGTAGTCAATACGATTACATAAAGTAATTTAATTATTTTATGTAAGTTTTGGTGGATAAGTAGGATGTGGTAGAAATGCTTTGAATTGCTACTACTAATATTGGGAACAATTAGAAAGCGACAAATATAAAAAATTAGAAGCTAATAACGCTTTGCTTTTTTATGAAACCGTGAATTTAGAAGTTAAGAAGTAAGAATGAATCAACAATAGTATTAGCTTCTGTACAATTTATTTTTACTATATTGACAATGATTATACACCACGAGGGGGACTGAAATTGGAATCAATGACCTTTGTTTTATTTGGAGCAACAGGGGATTTAGCGAAAAGAAAAATTTACCCCGCACTATATAACTTATATATAGATAAAAAGCTGTCAAAGCAGATATCCGTTATCGGACTTGGAAGACGTCAACTATCTCATTTAGATTTTCAAGAAAAAATAAAAGAATCCATAGAAACCTTTTCTCGTCGCAGGGAAGAAGGTACCCCAGAAATGGAACGTTTTTTAGAGTATTTTCGTTATTGCCCGTTAGATGTAAATAAGCCGGAAGATTATGAAACGTTATTACAAGTAGTTCGTGAAAGAGAAAAAGAACAAAAGATAAAAGGCAATAGAATGTTTTATCTTTCAGTTGCTCCTGACTTTTACGAGACAATTACTTTAAATATGAAGGAAAGTAGGCTTGATAGAACAGATGGATGGAAACGCCTGATGATTGAGAAACCGTTTGGGCACGATCTTAAGTCTGCTCGTGAGCTTAATGAAAAGCTTAGTCAAACGTTTGAGGAGGACGAGATATACCGTATTGATCATTATTTAGGTAAACCGATGATTCAAAACATTGAAGCACTAGAATTTGCAAATCCTGTTCTCCAATCAATTTGGAATAAAGAACATATAGCGAATGTACAAATAACAGCTAGTGAAACTGTTGGGGTTGAAGAAAGGGCAGGCTATTACGATCAAGCAGGAGCCATTCGTGATATGGTTCAAAATCATATGTTACAAATATTAATGATGACTGCTATGAATCTTCCGGAAAAGGTTAATGCATCTGAAATTCGAGAGGAAAAACGAAAGGTAATGGAGACTCTTCATAAAGTGAAAAAAGAAGACGTTCAGAACCAAATCGTTCGAGGGCAATACGTCTCAGGAGAGATAAAAGGTCAACCAGTAGTAGCGTATAAAGAGGAGCCAGGAGTAAATCCATCTTCTAACACAGACACATTTGTTGCCGCTCACTTATGGATTGATAACCCATTCTGGACTGGCGTTCCCTTTTATATACGAACAGGAAAAAGAATGAAGGAAAAGTCTACTCGTATTGTAATTGAATTTAAAAATACATTAAAACAGCAATATCAAGAAAATAATCCAAATGTAGAGCCTAATTTGTTGATAATTGAAATTAGTCCAAGTGAAAATGTTTCACTGCAATTAAATAGTAAAAATCCATTGAAAAATGGAGAGCTTGAACCGATACGTATTCATTTTACTTGCGAGCAAACAGAAGTGGGAATACCTGAAGCTTACGAAAGACTCATCTATGATGCAGTGTGCGGAGATTCTACATTCTTTGCACATTGGAAAGAAGTCGAATTGTCATGGGAATGGGTGCAACCAATACTGGAGGCATTCGAGGAAAATATATTGCCTCTTCATGAATATCAGTCGGGTTCATATGGTCCAAATGCGGCTAATGCTCTATTGCAAGAAAGTGAATTTAAATGGTGGTTAGATTAGGAAATAAAAATAAGTGCATTCATAAATGAAGGTTTTTAATATGTTGTCTTATATGTCAAATTATATGACAAAAAAGTAGTCATGATTTTATTGATATATATTTATGATAAAAGGTAACTTAAGGAGGAATTATATTATGCAAGTCGGGTTAATTGGTTTAGGTAAAATGGGATTGAATTTAGGGAAAAATTTAATTGATCATAAACATCAAGTAGCAGCATTCGATTTAAATACGAGTGCAGTGGAAGAAATGAAAGAGTATGGGGCTATAAGTACATCTAGTTTAAACGAACTTGTTCAAACATTGGAATCGCCAAGAATTCTTTGGGTTATGGTTCCGCACGCTGTTGTTGATTCTGTTATTAGTGAGATTGCACCGCTGTTATCGAAAGGAGATATTTTGATTGAAGCTGGTAATTCACATTATAAAGAGTCTATTCGCCGATATGAGCAACTAAAGAAAGGTGGTATTCACTTTATGGATGCAGGAACTTCTGGCGGAATGGAAGGCGCTCGTAATGGTGCTTGTTACATGATTGGAGGAGATCAAGAAGCTTGGGAAATCGTTGAACCTATCTTCCGAGATACAGCTGTAGAAAATGGATTCTTATATGCTGGAAAAGCTGGTAGTGGTCACTTTTTAAAAATGGTTCACAACGGAATTGAATACGGTATGATGGCCGCTATTGGTGAAGGGTTTGAGATTTTAGAGAAAAGTGAATTTGCCTACGATTATGAAAAAGTATCAAGAGTATGGAACAACGGTTCAGTAATTCGCTCATGGTTAATGGAATTGACTGAAAATGCATTTTCTAAAGATGCAAAACTGGATGAAATTAAGGGAGTTATGCATTCTTCTGGTGAAGGGAAATGGACAGTAGAAACAGCATTAGACCTTCAAACAGCAACTCCTGTTATCGCGATGTCTTTATTAATGCGCTACCGCTCATTAGAAAATGATACGTTTACAGGAAAAGTTGTAGCAGCTCTACGCAATGAATTTGGCGGACATGCAGTAGAAAAGAAATAAAAATCTTAAAAGTATAACTCGTTAACGTAAAAAAATAGGGAATTGATTATGAAGTTTTTTATTGATACTGCAAATCTTGAAGACAAAAAAAGTATATAATTTAGGGTATTCTTTCAATAAAAAATATTTTAAGGTTGTATCGTAAGAAGTATGATGAACAAACACTATAGGGAGAGAGGGTTATGAAAATGATGGATAACAAAGAGTTTATTGGATATGTTGGAACTTACACGAAAGAAAATAGTGAAGGAATATATGCTTTTACTTTAGACACGGAAGCAAAAAAAATTAATAATGTAACACTTGCGGCCAAGTTGGATAACCCTACATATTTAACTATTAATCGAAATAATCAATATCTTTATTCTGTTATAAAAGAAGGAAAAGGTGGGGGTGTAGCAGTTTATTCGATTAATAGTCATACTGGAGAACTTAAGGAAGAAAACAGACAAATAGTAGAAGGTGCTTCTCCTTGTCATATTAGTGTTGATAGTAGCAATCACATGGTAGTTACAGCCAATTACCATAAAGGAACGATTGAGTCTTTTGTAGTAAATGAAGAAAATGGAACTGTAAGTCCTGTTGTTTCTATTATTACACATAAAGGTTCGGGTCCAAATAAAGAAAGACAGGAAAAACCACACGCACATTATGCGGGATATACTCCTGACGAAAAATATGTAGTGGGTGTTGATTTAGGAATTGATAAATTAATTACGTATGAAATAAAAGATAGTACATTAATAGAAGTGAATAGCTTGTCTGTAAATCCAGGAAGTGGTCCGAGACATATTACTTTTCACCCGAATGGAAAGTACGCCTATGCGATGACTGAGCTGAGTTCAGAGGTTATTGTGTTAACATATAATGCAGAAGAAGGGGCCTTTACAGAATTACAGTATATTTCTACCGTTCCAGAAGAGTTTGGTGAAAATAGTCAAGGAAGTGCTATTCATATTTCTTCTGACGGCCGTTTTGTATATGCAGGTAATCGCGGCCATAATAGTATCGCTGTTTTCAGCGTGGATCAAAATTCAGGTGAGCTTACATTTGTGGAACATACATCTACAGAAGGAAATTGGCCGAGGGACTTTGTATTAGATCCGACGGAAAAGTTTCTTGTTGTTACAAATGAAAAGTCACATAATCTTGTGCTATTTTCAAGAAATGGATCTACAGGAAAGTTAACGCTCTTACAATCTGATGTTGTTGTGCCAGAGCCTGTTTGTGTTAAATTTTTAACGGATTCCCCGAAAGAATTCTCCCTCCTCAAGCATGCGAAGGGCGTAGCCCAACGGTAGGTGGGAGATGAATTTCGGTTTGGCATAGCCAAAAACTTTTGTTTTTTATCCCGCTATTTGTGGGCAGTCAGACTCCCACCTCAAAATTCGGCGAATGCGAGGAAGTGAGGTGGGAGNNGAGATAACTTCCCGTAAAAGTCCGAGTGGTGTGGGCTCATAATCAGTGGGGATGGACAAAACCCCACTGATTAAAGTTTCACTTTATACGAACAGGCAGAGATTAAATCTCTGCCTGTTTTTTCTTTTCAAAGGTAGTAATGATAACGCTGCATATAATGAGAATACCACCAATAAAAAAGTTGTTGCTTAATGTTTCATTTAATAGGAACCAACCAAGTAACGATCCAACGATAGGTTGGAAGAAGAAAAACAATGAACCAATGCTCGCATCTATTAATTCTAATCCTTTATTCCAAAGGAAAAATGCACCTGCTGTTGAGACGATTCCTAAATAAAGTACGCCTAATACTACATACATGTTCATATGTTCAATAGGATTAGATTGGAATTCCCATATCATACAAGGTGTAATGAAAAAGAGTGAAAAGAATATTGCGTACGTTGTAATAACTAACGATGAAAATCGGGCTGAAGCAATTTTTACATAAATAGATAGTAAAGCCCATGTGATAGCGGCCCCAACTAAAATGATTGTACCGATAAAATAGGAGCCAATTTCAATATCCCATCCAATTACGATAATGACACCGATTGTCGCTATGATAGTAGATAAAAGTCTACGAGCAGTTAGTTTTTCTTTTAAAATGAGTACTGCAAATATAACCATAAATGCAGGGGTAGCTGATGTTACTAAAGAGCCTGTATGAGCGTCGGATAATTTTGTACCGATAAACTGACATGTGATTGAAATGAAATATCCGATGAAGCCAATCCAAGCGAATAGTAGCCAATCTTTTTTGTGAATGGTTATTTTTTTCTTTTGCTTTCTCTCAGCTATTTTCAAAACCATATATAAAACAACAAAAGCGATAATAAAGCGTAACCAAACGAGTGTCAGTGGTGGGATAAAGTCTAGTACATATTTGCTAACAACATACATACCGCCCCAAATACTTGCTGCTAATGATAAGCATATAGCTCCTAAAATGGTTTGTTTCATGTAAAGTACCTCCGTCTATTTTTAGGGTATTATCAGTTCCCTAAGACGAGGCATAGTGTATTTGTTATATGAATGCCCGTCTTAGTTTATAGACGGCCTACAGGTTGATCATTTTCGAATGAAGTGTTGTAGTACATGAGCGTATTCCTCCTTCTTCTTTTATAATGATATTATAACTCAATTTTCTGATTATTGGAGGGTGTTATGAAATATATTGTTATAAAACCACATGTTAGCAATTATCCCGATCCAATTCGTTTAGAAGAGGGAGATGTAGTGAATATGGTAGAGAGTTATATAGGTCCTGAAAACTGGAATAACTGGGTGTTTTGTCATGAAGAGAGGTATAACCGGAAAGGATGGGTTCCGGAGCAAATTATAAGGAAAGATATGAATGAAGCTGGAATAATTACAAAACAGTATACTGCGAAAGAATTAAATGTGAGTATTGGAGAGAGACTGATTGGATTAGAAGAGTTGAATGGATGGATTTGGTGTGAAAAAATAGGCGGTGAGAAGGGCTGGGTACCAAAAGAAAACTTGCAAAAATGTTCGTAATAATATTTTGTGAATAATTAGGAAACATATTTTTTGTTCGTGAGTATATTGGTTGTAGGATAAAAAGTAGATTAATAGAGAAAGAGGAGGAGATTTTTATGACTACAACCGTCATATCTCATTTTTATAATGAAGAGTATTTATTGCCGTGGTGGCTTATGCATCATACGAAATTGTTTGATCATGGCATTTTAATTAATAAAGGTTCTACAGATCGCTCAGTCGAAATTTGTAAAAAATTTGCACCGCATTGGGAAGTACGAGATTCTGCACATCCAGAATTTGATGCACTAGCGACAGATCATGAAGTGATGAGGGTAGAACAAGAAGTAAAAGGTTGGAAAATGATTTTAAATACGACTGAGTTTCTTTGTGTACAAGATAAAAATCAGTTTTGGAAATCACTAAATGAATTGGGAGGGAGGATGTATTGGCTAGAAGGGCTTATTATGGTCGATGATCCTAACTATAGTTATTCAAACCTTGAATATGGAGTCCCCTTAATGAAACAGCGATTTCACGGTTATTTACCAGAAGATTGGAGGTCATGGAGGAGAGGCAGATTCATTCATAATCATGAACATGGAAGCTATACTGTTGGAAGACATTTAACTGCACATGAATCTATGAATTATCCATCCCTTGCATGTATTGTATGGTTTGGATTTAGTCCTTGGAACGATGCAATAAGAAAGAGAAAATTACAAATTGGTCCGACTCTTTCTGAAGGTAGTAAGCATGCAGGAATGGGAACGCACCATATTATTACGCCTGAAAAATTAGAAGAATGGTATAAAAATTTAGCGAGAGGGACGAAGGATTTACGTTTTAGTGATGCGTATCGTTATGCTTTTTTATAAATGTGTCCCACCACAAAATTGTTTCTTCAATTCCAGTGTTTAGATCGTATGTTGGCTTCCAGTTTACCTCGTTTTTTAAACGTTCCACATTAACGCCGACGAATAAAGGTTCATCTTTAGGAAAAGGAATCGCACCTAGTTTAATTAAATTTTCTTTTCCTATCTTTTTAGCAATGATAGAAGCTAATTCTTTAATTTGCACAGATTGACCAGAAGCGATATTTATTGTACCTGTAACGTTGCAGTTTAATAAAGTTACAAGAGCATCAGCGACGTCACCCACATGGAGAAAATCTCTTGATTGTTTTCCATGTGTACATAGTGCTTCCTCATTTTTTAATAAGGAAGTAATAATGTTAGAAACGAGTCGATTGCCATGTTCATGAGGGCCATACATATGAAAAATTCGGCCCCAACATACGCTGAGACCTGTTTGTTTAGCAAATGATTGTAGCCAGGAGTGCAGTGTGTTTTTACATAATGAATACGGGGTTTTATAAGAAAGAAGCGGTGAATCTTCAAATAATACGCCGTTAAACCACTCATACTCTGCACCGGTTCCTGCAACAACGACACGCTTTCCACCGCATGCTTTGAAGTGTTGAATGAATGAGATACTAGACTTTAGCCAATAGTAATTATTAATAGATACGTAGCATGCAGGAGGTACCGCTTCCCAAGCTAGATGAATGAGGTGACTAGGCTGAATTTCGTAAATGAATTTTTTTACTTCGTCATCGTGAAGTAAGTTTACTTTATGCCAATGGCAGGAAAGGTGAGTCGGTTTATTTTTATTATAAGTGACGTGAACTTCATATCCTTTTTGTATAAGTGAATGTACAACATATTTACCTATCCAGCCACTTCCACCTGTTACAACTACTTTATTCATGGCTCGATCACCTCAACTTCTGGAACCGTCACTACAAATTTGCCGCCCCATTCACGAATGAAAGAACATTCTTTCATAATTTCATCTTTCAAATTCCAAGGAAGTATAAGAATGTAATCCGGTTTTGTACGTTTCATTTCTTCTGGGGATTTTATTGGAATGCGGGTTCCTGGCAAAAGAAGATTTTGCTTATGAGGGTTTTTATCTACCGTATAAGCTAGAAATTCTTTACCTATCCCGCAATAATTTAAAAGGGTGTTTCCTTTAGCGGGAGCGCCGTAACCGATAACTTGTTTGTTTAAATCTTTCGCTTCAATAAAAAACTTTAAAATATTTACCTTCAATTGTTCCACTTGTTTAGAAAAAAGAAGGTAGCGATCTAAAGTATCGAGCCCGTGATCTACTTCTTTTTGAATTAATTTCGTAACATTGGAATGGACAGTTGATTGAGTGTTTAGATGGTTTATAAAAATACGTAAAGAACCACCGTGTGTTGAAAGTTCTTCTACATCGACAATTTGTAAATGATGATGAGCTAAAATTTTTTGAAGACTTATAAGTGAGAAATAAGAGAAGTGCTCGTGATAGATTGTATCAAACTGTTTCAAGGATATGAGGTTTAATAGGTGCGGGAATTCAATTGTAATCGTGCCGTCTCGTTTTAATAATGTTTTTAAGCCACTGACAAAATCATGTAAGTTTGGAACGTGTGCTAATACGTTATTTGCGATGATTAAATCGGCTTGTGGTAATTTACTTGCTAAGTCATTACTGAAAAAATTCACGTGAGTTGGAATTCCTTTTTGAATAGCGATTTCTGCTACATTTTTTGCTGGTTCAATTCCTAACGTCTCGATATTTTCATTTTGAAAGTATTGTAATAAGTATCCATCATTACTCGCGATTTCAATCACTTTTGAATGTTTCGTTAAGTTGAAACGCTTAATTGCCATTTCTACATATTGTTTAGCGTGTAGTAGCCAACTCGAGGAGTAAGAGCTGAAATATAAATAGTCATGAAAAATATTTTGCGGAGATTCAAATTCATCTAATTGTACAAGTAGGCAAGAGTTACAAACAAATGTGTGCAATGGATAAAAAGGTTCTATTTTATATGAGCTTTCTGGAACTACAAATGAGTTAGCGAGTGGAGAAACACCTAAATCTAAAAAAGTATTTGTTAGCAATGAGTGGCAAAAACGGCATTTTTTTTGTTCCATTGTATAGCCCCCTTATAAATTTTTGAATGTATTAATTTGTTTTTTTGTAAATGATTCCATGTTTTCACCAGATGCATATTTTTCGTACCATTCAACCGTCCAAGAAATAGAAGTTTCTGTGGATAACTTAGGAGTCCAGCCAAGTTTATTTACTGCCTTTGTACTATCAAGTGTTAAAATAGGGGATTCATAAGGAGTGTTTGTAGAGGGAGAAAGGATTGGTAGTGGTTTATTCCATAATGTTATTACAGATTGAATGACATCATGAACGGTTCTGTTTGGCTCATTAATTGGTCCGAAATTCCATGCTTCTGCATACTCAGCATGATTCCAAAGTTTCTCGGCTAGAATGATATAGCCATGTAAAGGATCTAATACGTGTTGCCACGGACGAATAGCGTTTTTATTTCTAATACATAATGTATCATCTTGCAAATATGCACGAATGATATCTGGAAATAATCGATCTTCTGCCCAATCACCACCACCGATGACGTTACCTGCCCTTACGGAGGCGAGTTTAAGTACGTTAGCATGATGGAAGAAAGATTTTTGATATGATTTTGCAACTAATTCAGCGCAGGCTTTACTAGAACTGTAAGGATCATGGCCTCCTATTCGGTCGTTTTCTACGAATGTACGATTGCCACTCCCATCATTTTCATAACATTTATCGCTTGTAACATTAATAATAACGCGTATACTTTCTACATGTTTTGCCGCTTCTAATATGTGAACAGTACCTAAAACATTTGTCTTAAATGTATCAATAGGATTTTTGTATGAAGTGGTGACGATTGGCTGGGCTGCTAAATGAAATACCATGTCAGGTTTATGCTGTTTCATGGCATGGAATAAAGAATCGTAATCTGTAATATCGCCTTTAATTGTCGTGCATTCTTGTGCTGCGTTACATTGTTCAAAAAGATTAGGGGTTGATGGAGGGCGAGAAGAGTAGCCGATTACTTCTGCGCCTAAAGAAGTTAAAAAAAGGGTGAGCCATGTGCCCTTAAAGCCAGTATGCCCCGAAATAAATACTTTTTTCTTATTCCAAAAAGATGATGAAATCATATTACCAGACCTTCCATGGAGCGTTATTATTTTCCCATAGCTCGACTAGTTTATTTTTATCACGCAATGTATCCATCGGATGCCAAAAACCAGTATGTTGAAATGATGCCAGTTCGTTTTTATTTACTAACTCAACTAAAGTTTCTGTTTCAAAAACAGACTTATCTCCACTAATGTAATTGAAAATATCATGGTTTAAAACAAAAAATCCACCGTTAACCCATCCACCATCACCTAGTGGTTTCTCTTGAAAGGATGTGACAGATTGTTTATTTATAACGAGGGAACCGAATCTACCGGGAGGTTGTACGGCAGTAACAGTTGCCATTTTTCCGTGTTGTTTATGAAATGCAATAAGTTCTTTTATATTTACGTTGCTTAATCCATCGCCGTAAGTGAGGCAGAAAGGTTCGTTTCCAATGTATTTTTGTATCCTTTTAACACGTCCGCCTGTTTCTGTATTTAGTCCTGTATCGATAAGTGTCACTTTCCATGGTTCTATACGATGAGAATGGCTAGTAATTGTATTATCGCTTAAATGTATCGTGAAATCGGACATGTGTAAGTTGTAATTTAGAAAGAACTCTTTAATTGCATATCCTTTATAGCCTAAGCAAATAATAAATTCAGTAATCCCATAATGGCTAAATAAACTCATAATGTGCCATAGAATAGGCTTTGTTCCAATTTCAATCATAGGTTTTGGTTTTAAATGTGTTTCTTCCCCAATCCGTGTCCCATATCCACCAGCAAGAATAACAGCTTTCATTTTTTTCCTCCTAAAATAAAAATTTATAATATATACAGTATTCATATTTATGCAAATGGTTTTGTTTTTGACTAAATGGATGAAAATGTGTGAAGGATGATGATATATAAGCCATCACGGAAGCAAATACTCTTCGTTATAAAAGTGAGAGATAGTCGCCTTAGTAATTTCAGTTGCCTCTAATCGCATAAATAATAATTTCATTTCAATATTATTATGATATGTTCTTGATTAAGAAAGGTTGAAAGGAACAGGAAATTCCATAGCTATATTTTGATAACGGCGATTTATAAATGTGATAATCCGATTATATAGTTGAAATAATAGTTTGTGAGTTTCTCAAAAGCTAACTGATATTTGGGGTTTTGTGTAAATTACAAATAATAAACCGTCACGTTTGACTGTACAGTTTATGTGTTGTATGATATTAGAAATATAAACAAGGGGGGAAGATCGTTGGGAAGGTGTATCGAATCGGACAGTTGGCTCACTTGGCTCACGTATCGAAACGAACGATTGATTATTATACGAATCTAGGTATCTTAAAAGCGGAGCGATCTCAATCTAATTATCGCTATTACGACGAAACAGCATTTGAAACATTACAATTTATTGAGAAGTGCAAAGAAATGCATATGCCGCTTTGTGAGATTAAAGAGAAAATCGAGGAGAAGAAAAAGCTGCTCGGTATTAATGAACACGTTTCGAAACAAGTGAATGAAGTGACAGACCATATTCATCGATTAGAGGTAGAATTAACGGAGTTAAAGCCACTTTTAGATGAATTGACTGATTCACAACGTGAAAAAATATCGAAATCTTTATCTGGTCAAACGACAGCTTTAATACAAACACTTGCTCTATTATTATAGAAAAAAGTGAAATCCGACCTCTTTAATTTTTGTATAGGGCTATGTTTTCTAATGAACAAACAAGAAAACAGTATAGTATACAGGAGGTGGACACCTTAGTTTTTTAACTAGGGGGATTCATTGGAAATATTTAATTTAGTCATGGTTGCGATTTTAATCGCATTTACTGGATTTTTCGTAGCAGCAGAGTTTGCGATTGTAAAAGTACGTTCAAGTCGTATTGATCAGCTTGTTGCGGAAGGGAAACGCGGTGCTTTAGCAGCGAAAAAAGTAACAACAAATTTAGATGAATATTTATCTGCTTGTCAATTAGGCATTACAGTTACAGCTATGGGATTAGGTTGGTTAGGTGAACCGACACTTGAAAAGTTATTACACCCGTTATTTGAGAAATGGAACTTAAATCCTTCTATTTCACAAGTATTGACTTTTGGTCTTGCTTTTATGCTAATGACGTATTTGCACGTTGTAGTAGGGGAATTAGCTCCGAAAACGATGGCAATTCAAAAGGCTGAAAAAGTAACATTATTATTTGCAGGTCCATTAATGATGTTTTATAAAGTGATGTATCCGTTTATTTGGATACTGAATGGTTCAGCTCGTGTTATAACTGGTTTATTCGGTTTAAAACCAGCTTCAGAACATGAAGTAGCCCATACAGAAGAAGAATTACGTCTTATCCTTTCAGAGAGTTATGAAAGTGGCGAGATTAATCAGGCTGAATACAAGTATGTAAATAACATTTTTGAATTTGATAATCGTATTGCAAAAGAAATTATGGTACCGCGAACAGAAATCGTTGGTTTCTACCTGGAAGATTCAGTAGAAAAACACATGAAAATAATCCAGAATGAGCGATACACACGTTATCCGATTTTTGGGGAAGATAAAGATGATATTATCGGTATGGTCAATGTAAAAGATTTCTTTATTCGATATATGACCGAAGACCAAAAGGATTTATCATCAATTCGCTCGTACATGCGTCCGATTATTGAAGTGATGGAAACAACTCCAATTCACGATTTATTACTGCAAATGCAGAAGAAGCGAATTCCGATGGCTGTTTTATATGATGAGTACGGAGGAACAGCTGGAATTGTAACGCTTGAAGACATCTTGGAGGAAATCGTCGGCGAAATTCGTGACGAATATGATGAAGATGAAGCACCACCAATTCAACATGTGAACGAGTATCATAAAATTGTGAATGGAAAAGTGCTTATCACAGAAGTAAAAGATCTATTTGGATTACACATTGAAGAAGAAGATGTGGATACAATCGGTGGATGGATTATGATGCAAAATCATGAAATTGAAGAAGGACAATGCGTTGAAGCAGAAGGTTATGAATTTAAAGTGTTAGAAAAAGACGCTTATCAAATTAAACGTGTTGAAATTCGCAAAATGGGTCATGAACAAAAACAAGAGAAAGCAGCAACTGTGTAAGTTGCTGTTTTTCTTTTGAAGTATAAAAACGAGAAAGTAGGAGCGGATATTTTGATTCAAGTAGCTTTACGTGTATATCGATTGCAATTGTATGTGACCTTTAGTGGTTTACTACTTATGTGGACGATTACTCCGTTTGGAAAACAAGTGACAGGGTTTGGGATTGGGCTAGCTGTAAGTGCATACTGTCTTTGGTTATTAGCTCACAGAGTAGAGAAAATAAGCAGAAGTATCGTGATGAAAGAAAAGGCTCCTGGATTAGGAGTTTTAAACCGATTTGCGGCCGCTATATTAGGGGCTATTATTATGTATGAAATTGAGCATGAAATGGAAATGTGGGCATTCGGTACTGGTATTTTAGGTGGTCACTTTTTAATGATTGCGAATTTAGCCTATGCAAATATGCAGTTAGTGAAAGAAGAGCAGAAGCAAAGGGAAAATGCTTCGCAAAAAATAGAGTTATGATGATAGGAGCCTAATTGGGTTCCTTTTTTGAATGTGAGCGATTTAATAAGAGTAATTAAATTAATGACAAATATAATACGCTTCTTTTTTCGATTTTTCAATAGTATAGAAAATATTTTGAAAAAATTTGAAAACCCATCGATTTCTAAAGCTTATGTGTGTTATTATGACAAAAGACTTTTTGAAAGAGGTGGATACCAATGTTACAAGCGCTACTTATTTTTGTGCTTCAAATTATTTATGTTCCTGTATTAACAATTCGTACGATTTTGCTTGTAAAGAATCAAACAAGATCCGCTGCTGGAGTAGGATTGTTAGAAGGAGCTATTTACATTGTCAGTTTAGGTATTGTGTTTCAAGATTTATCAAATTGGATGAACATTGTTGCCTATGTCATCGGCTTTAGTGCGGGACTGTTATTAGGTGGTTATATAGAAAATAAATTAGCAATTGGATATATTACGTATCAAGTTAGTTTACTAGACCGTTGTAATGAATTAGTAGATGAATTACGTCACTCTGGATTTGGCGTTACAGTATTTGAAGGTGAAGGTATCAATTCTGTACGTTATCGTTTAGATATTGTTGCTAAGCGCTCAAGAGAGAAAGAACTTTTAGAAATTATTAATGAAATTGCACCGAAAGCGTTTATGTCTTCGTATGAAATCCGTTCGTTTAAAGGTGGATACTTAACGAAGGCGATGAAGAAGAGGGCTTTAATGAAGAAGAAAGATCATCATGCAACGTAAGAAAAAGGAGTGGAAAAATGATCCATATTAATATGGTGAAGATTGGTGAAGTACAATCTTCTATAGATGAGAAGGTGTACAGTAATTGGGGAAGTGTTGTTTCTAATATTAAAATATATCCAGAGTATATTGAGGGATTAGCTGGCCTTGAGGATTATTCTCATGCAATTGTTATTTTTTATCCCGCATTAACGGGCAGTAAGACTCCCACCTCGAAATTCGGCGAATGTGAGGAAGTTAGGTGGGAGAGCAACTGCCCGTAAAAGCCCGATTGGTTCAACTAATAATCAGTGGGGGATGGACAAAACCCCCACTGATTAAAGTTTCACTTTATATGAATGATTTTCAGGAAGAAAATAAACAGTCGTGGGCTAGAAAGCCAAGGGGATTAAGTGGTTTTGATGAAAAGGGATGTTTTGCGCAACGGACAAAGCATCGTCCAAACCCCATTGGAATTACTACTGTTGAAATTTTGTCCATTGAAAATAATGTTATGACTGTGCAAGGATTAGACGCTAATGATCGGACGGCTATTTTAGATATAAAACCATATATTGCTGCTTTTGATACAAGGGAAAATGCTCGTGTTCCAGATTGGATGAATAAATTAATGGAAAATTATTTTTAGTGGTACTACAAAAAGCTTTGCAATTATGAATCGCAAAGCTTTTTGTAATACATTAATTATATCGTACGTATGGTTTATTTATCTTTTTGGCTGAAAAATATGCTGAAAGAAGTATTTGTGATGTAAGTTATCTACAACTTTATTTGCTTGATATGTGCGCTGTTTTTCTAGTCGAAGTCTTTGCTCCATCATTTTTATTGCGTGATCAGATAAACGTAACATAATACATGTCTCCTTTTCTATAAATATAGGTCTCTAAATTGATATCGATTCCACATTTTATAGTTAAGGAGGTATACTGTGTAACATAGGCAAAAAAGCACCTTCCTCTCCCATTACGCTTACGAGGTTAGCTGTCGGACTCGGGAAGTGAGAGTTTCCCTACTTAAAAAAGATTCGCCCCAAGTAGCATAGCTACAAAAATGGTTCCCCCGTTCCAAAATTTGGACTCAGCAAAAGGTTTTATAAAGTAAAAAATAACATAATAAAACAGTTAAGTCAAACTATTTTATTTTTTCTGTCTTTTTAAGTGAGGTTAAAATCACTCCATCGGGTAATATGATATCTTGTACTTCAATAAATCCATGTTTTTTATATAAAGAAAGAGCGGGCATATTTTCTTTCCCTGTTTGTACAATATACGTTTTGGAAGAGGGGAACATGTTAAATAAATGTAGTAGTAGTTTCGTCGCAATTCCTTTATGAAAGTGATCCGGTGACACTACTAAACGATGAATATCAACTTCATCGTCATTACTTTTAAAAGAAATAAATCCGGCAAGTACATTTTCGTAAAAATAGCCGTAAAAAATTTCGTCACAAGTTTGAATATCAGCTACGGTATCATAAAGGCGGGGGATAGCTGTACTATTTATATATTTTGCCTCAATTTCATAAGCAGGTATTTGAATTTTTAAAATAGAAGTTGCAGTTTTGCGAGAAGTAGGTACTAATTGTTGAATCATAGAGTAAAAACCTCCTTGTTGGCTGTATTTTCATAGATTTGACAAGAATTTTCTTTTCTGGATATAATAATTATATAGTTACGCAATAAGTTAGTAACTAAAAAGAATTACACTATAATAGAAATGGAGGACTAAAGATGGGATGGATTATCACATTAATAGTTGGCGCTATTATAGGTGCGATTGCAGGTTCAATTACAGGTAAAGACTTTCCTGCGGGCATGTTTGGAAATATAATTGCTGGTTTATTAGGAGCTTGGCTAGGTGGAAAATTATTTGGAAATTGGGGTCCTTCACTAGGTGGTATTCATGTTGTACCAGCTTTATTAGGGTCAATTGTTCTAGTTCTTATTGTATCATTTTTAGTGAAAGCTGCAAGGAAATAAAGATATAGATTATGATGAAAAGCCCTTACTTAGGGCTTTTCATCATTCAAAGAGGTGATTTCATTGGAGAAAGTAAATTTGAGAAAAAGGGATAAGTTGAAAAAGTTTTTTAGAGAACAAAATTATTTAGCGGTGCTACTTGGATTTGCATTATTGTTCATCAATATATTGCTTTTAACAAAAATATCATTTGTATTTACGCCGTTTATCGTCTTTTTAAAAACAATCTTCTTCCCGGTATTATTAGCAGGCGTGCTGTTTTACATATTGCATCCATTCGTTTCTCTTCTTGAAAGAAAAGGCGTTTCAAGGATTGTATCGATAGCTTCTATCTATATACTTGTGTTAGGACTATTTGTCTTTTTAGTTGTAACGGTTATCCCGATTATTAGAGACCAAATTGATACGTTAATAAGTAACTTACCGTATTTCGGTCATGAAATCGAAAGAGCAGCACGTAGACTTGGAGAAAGTAATTTGCTTGGTAAAATTCAAGAGAATTTAAACATTGATGTTGCGAATATTGTAAAAGATTATACAGTGGATTTTACAAAGTCATTATCATCAGTAACCGGAAATGTAACTGGGTTTTTAAGTACTATTACAGAGGTTGTTTTAACATTTGTAATGGTTCCGTTTATATTGTTCTATCTTTTAAAAGATGGTGAACAATTACCGAATCACTTTTTGAAGTTTATTTCAGAGCAAAGACAACCAGCTGCAAAGAGAATACTAGATGATATGCATTATGCGATTAGCTCGTATATTAGAGGGCAAATTATCGTTAGCTTGTTTATCGGTATTATGCTATTAATAGGTTATTTAATTATCGGTATTAAATACGCGGTATTACTTGCCATTTTAGCGATGATTGTAAATATCGTTCCGTATGTAGGACCAATTATTGCCATTACTCCAGCGTTAATTATTGCATTTATTGACTCACCAGGAATGATTTTAAAGGTAATTATCGTTATGATGGTTGTACAATTAGCAGAGGGTAAATTTATTTCTCCGCAAGTAATGGGGAAAAAGCTAGATATTCATCCAATTACAATTATATTTATCATTTTAACTGCTGGAAACTTATTCGGGATTATGGGGATTATTTTAGCAATTCCAGGGTATGCGATATTAAAAGTGCTAGTGACGCATGGGTATAGATTTGTTAAGTTGAATACGTGAAAAAGAGCTAAAACAGATAATCCTGTTTTGAAGTGACCCCTAAAA
>NUMR01000005.1 GCA_002578045.1 Bacillus cereus | reverse complement strand
ATCATTTTAGTAAAGAAAATAATTAAATTTGTACACGCTTAAACAAGCGAAAATGTGCATTTTTATCTTGACATTTACATATATACGGTATAAAGTTTTATCTGAGTATTGGCGATCAGCTTTTAAATAGTTAAAAAATGATTCGAAATCTTTTTTCTGTAGTGATTCCCAAATATTATCGTTAGTAAACTTTTTTGATTGGTGCAGCCATTGACTGAAACTTTCCACATCGTAGATATATCGCTTGATTGTAGAAGCCTTCCTTCCTTTGTTTGATAAATAAGAAGAGAATCCTTCTATTATACTTTGGGTCTCTTTTGTAATCATGCTTTATGTTTCACTCCTTATCCTCATACCTTTTCACTACTCTGTAAAATGTAGGACTTGTCATATTGCACTTCTTCATGGCGTATAGCGCTGTGATTTTTTCAAGTTTCCAATCGTTATATGCATCGATAAATTCCTGAGTGATTTCAGTTTTGGGTCTGCCCAAATGCTTTCCTTTTTTCTTTGCAGCTTCAATACCCTCACGTTGACGAGTCTTTATTTTTGTTCGTTCTTCTTCAGCAAGCCAGGACAAGATTTGGAGTACCAAATCAGTAATAAGATTTCCTAAACTATCTTTATATTGAGTTGTATCTAAAAGTGGCATATCTAATACGACAATATGAGCTTGAATATTTTGGGTAATATCTTTCCACTCCTCAAGGATAGCTTCTTTATTTCTGCCGAAACGATCTAGGGAATGAATATATAAAATATCATCTTTTCTTAACATACGTTTTACGAGTTGATATTGATCACGATTAAAATCTCTTCCACTTTGTTTGTCGATAAAAATATCTCGTTCGTCAACGATCAACTGTTTCATTGCTTCGAGCTGCCGATCTTCATTTTGATCTTTGCTACTAACTCTTATATATCCGAATCTTCTTGTATTCAAAATAAATAGACATCCTTTCGAAAGTATTTCTAATGAAATTATATCAAAAATACTTCAAAAGGTGTCATTAATTATTTACCACTTCAAAAGTGTGTTTTTTAACCTTTTTTAGCAGTGTGAAATGACTTTGCATTAGATAGTGGGCATATGTAATGAACGTATTTGTTTTCAAACTCTTCTAGAATTTATTTCGTTTATTTTAACCTACTTTCCTACAGCACAATGATAGGACGTTCTAGTACAGGGTAAATATGATAAGTGTGAATTTTACAGGTATGAACTGCTTATCATATTTAGACATTCAAATAATGTTCAAAAAATATGTGGGGTGATTACAATGAGAAAGAAAAAAACTAGCAAACCAAGTAAGAATTTTAGCAGAATGAGAGAAAGGAAGGTAAAGAACAAGAGGGATGATCTAAATAAATCTAGGATTTCACTCAAGCTTGGAAACAATGCCTCACTTGAGTGGGAAAAATGGACAAGATTTAGTCTGAAGACTTGTTTATTCAATGCTTCAGTACATATTGTCATGCAAGTAGTAATTACGTTAATGAAATATTTTCTATTAGGGGTACCGCCACATCGC
>NUMR01000059.1 GCA_002578045.1 Bacillus cereus | reverse complement strand
GGCTCATAATCAGTGGGGGGAGGGACAAAACCCCCACTGATTAAAGTTTCACTTTATAAGTAGTATGGATTTTTTTGTTGAACATTTTTTATTAATTCGTCTTTACGTAATTCAATAGCTGATAATTTTTGTAATGTTATAAATGAAACGAATTGAATGAAAGCATAGTATAGTTCTATATTTTTATTTACGTGATCGTCTATTATGTTTTTCATAAATGTGCCTCCTCTGTTGATTCCAATAAGATTCTTACCTCAAAATTCGACCTGATCCGTGTGGACTAATAATTAATGAGGGAATGGGAATAAACAAAACATCTATTTGTTGAGATTTCTTTTTATATAGATATACATATAATAATAAAAGCGTCCTAAAAATCCCATAGTTAGTAAAAATAAATAGTCAATAGAGTGTGTATTTTCTTTAAAGTAGAATGGGGTTTTGCGAACTAAATCTTACAAATCGTCAATTTGTTTTAAAACCATAGATAATATAGAAAATTAGTTTTCAAAAAATATTATACTATTGATAAACAAAGTGTGCTTTGACATGATAAGAGTACACTTCATGTAAGCAACTTTATAAGGAAACACATACTTTGTTTTCTATTAGGTTAATAGAATTTTTTATAGTGGATAGAATATGTAGAATTTATATTAAAATAATAAATAGAATGTCGAATTTTAATTCGATACGTAAGAAATTTGAAAAAACGTTGTAATATCCACTATGTTTAATGGTGAAGTTCACATGAAGTTCACGCGGAATTCACTTAAATCATTTAAAATGAACCACGTGTGAAAAATAAAGCTATTGTTAAAAAATGGGACTTAATGAATATTTTACTTTGATATTATTGTAAAGTATTAAGTTTATAAGTTTTTTATAAGAGGATAGTAGGGAAAGGAAGTAAAGACAACTTATGAAAAAAGTAATTGCAGGTTTAGCAGCAGCTTCTGTAGCAGGCGTTGCAGTTCCAGGTATGGATTCTGCTCATGCACAAGTTTCAAATGAAGCGCTTAAAGAAATTAATGGACAAACTCAAACAACTGTAACTGAAACAAAAACAAAAACTGTAGAAACAACATCTGACTTAAAATACACAGTAACTGCTGATGTATTAAATGTTCGTACAGGTGCTGGTACAGAACATAACGTTATTTCTAAAGTCAAAGAAGGTCAAGTACTACAAGTAATTGGACAAGAAAACGGTTGGTTCAAAGTAAATGTAAACGGTCAAACTGGTTATGTAAGCGGTGACTTTGTAACGACTGGTGATAAAACAGGAACTACTGTTCAACAAGGAACAGGTACTTACACAGTAAATGTTTCTTCACTTAACGTACGTACAGGTCCAAGTACATCCCATACCGTTTTAGATTCAGTAAATAAAGGTAAAACAGTACAAGTTGTAGGTGAAGTACAAGATTGGTTTAAAATCAACTTCAATGGCGGAACTGGATACGTAAGCAAAGACTTCGTAACAAAAGGTGGTTCTGCAGTATTTAACGAAACACAACAACCAACTACAAATAACAGTACTACTACAGTTCAAACTGGTGGTTCATATGTTGTTAACACAGGTGCTTTAAAAGTACGTACAGGCCCAGCTACATACAACGCTGTAATCGGTGGGGTAACAAACGGTACAGTATTAAACGTTACTGGCGCTGAAAATGGTTGGTATAAAATTAACCATAACGGCCGTACTGGATACGTAAGTGCAGACTTTGTTAAGTTTGTAAAAGATGGAGTGAGCAATGTAGTTACTAATGGCAACCAAGGTACGAATCAAGTACAAAAACCAACAGCGCCCACAGGTGGCGATACATCTTCAATCGCTGGATTTGCAAAATCTTTAGATCATTCACCATACAGAGCTACTGGCACAACTCCGGATGGTTTTGACTGCAGTGGATTCATTCACTACGTATTAAATAAAACTGGTCATCAAGGTGCTCGTCAAACAGTTGCTGGATACTGGAGCTCTAAAACAAAAACTAGCAATCCACAACCAGGTGATTTAGTATACTTCCAAAATACTTATAAACCAGGTCCTTCTCACATGGGTGTTTACTTAGGAAACGGTCAGTTCATTAGTGCAGAAACGGATAAAATTGGTGTACGTATTAGTTCTGTAAGCAACTCTTACTGGAGCAAGCACCTATTAGGTTACACAAAAGCATACTAAGAAAAAGTATTTTATATACTTTTTGTATGGAGAAAAGGCTTTCCAAGGAAACTTGGGAAGCTTTTTTCATAGTTATATAAACTAGAAGTATAGTAGTATTTATTTCAATTTTCCGCTTAAAAACTTAGCATATAAATTATGAAAATAGTTTGGACGAAATAAGTTTGCTGCATGTCCTGCTAATGGTATTTCCTTATATAGAACATTTGGAAGAATAGATTTTAAATCGAATAGACAAGATTTATAGAGATGATCATGTTCGCCCATTACCCATAGTATAGGATGCGTAAGCGATTTTAATTTAGATTTTAAATCGAATTCTAAGCGATGTCGTAATGATTGGGCAATAATAGACGAATGTAATTGTAATCCGAAACGGTAGTAAATATTTCTTGAAATGACTGCGAACGGATTTGCCTTTAGTATGCCGCTTGGAAAAATGGTATTTGCATATTGAGAGAGCCATGTAGAGTATTCATCTTCTCGCTTCTCCCAAAATTTCTGAAATACATTATATAAAAGGGAAGGGTTATTATAATGCCCACCAATATGACAAATGCTTAATACTTTTTCTGGGTGCATTTGTGCAAAAATTGTAGAGATATAACAGCCATAACTTAGAGCGCAAATATGAGCTCTTTTAATACCTTCCTTTTCATATAAATTCAATAATTGATCTACGAGGCGCTGTAATGAAAAGTCGATCGCTTCTCCTTTATCTTCACCGTGGCCTAATAAATCATAAGTGATAATGTTGTAGGAGGCAGAAAATCGTTTATGCTCTTTTTTGAATGCACGACGATTGCCAACTAATCCATGAATAAAAATAATGGTTTCTTTTTCGGGATGTTTATTTGCTTGCAACAATGATACTCCTTTCAATAACTGGAGATTTATATAGTATTTTAAATTAGTTATCTATAATTCACATAGAATAGTATTAAGTACCAGGTAATAATATCAGATGTTTACATCTGTTGTAAAGATGAGTTTGCATGTATATTTTGTAAAAATAGAAAAAGTGTGTTTACATTCATTTTACATTTGTATCGTATTCTAGTTTTAGAAAGAACAGTGTGATTTAACACGAGGGGATGAACATGAATGGAAGTTAGAAATGAAGAAAAATTTCATCTACAGCAGGACAAAAAGGTGCACCTGTAACAAGTGCATATAGTGCTTCTAAATTTGGTGTTCTTGGTTTAACCGAATCGTTAGCGATGGAAGTTCGTAAACATAACATTCGCATAGCAGCTTTAACTCCAAGTACAGTCGCAACTGATATGTCTGTAGATTTAGGGTTAACTGATGGAAATCCTGATAAAGTAATGCAAGCAGAAGATATTGCAGAGTTTATCGTAGCGCAGCTGAAATTAAATAAACGTACATTTATTAAATCTGCTGGTCTTTGGTCTATTAATCCGTAAGAGCTAAATTTATAAGCAAAGAAGGGATATCTATTCTGTAATGGAGTGGGTGTCCCTTCTTTATTTTTTGTGTTAAACGGAATTTTCTGTATAATTTAATGTAAATAATAGAAAGTATTAAAAAGGGATATACCATTTCTATGAATTAATAGCTGCTGAGTCACGTGTAAATCCAAATGTGAAAAAAGACTGTTTTCAAGACTATGATATTATTTATTAATTGTATAAAGTAGTAAGACTGTCCTAATTACGGACAGCCTTATTTTTTTCATGAATAAGAATTTCTCTAACAAAGTACAGGTGAATCACATATGAAGCTTTAGGGAGGTTTTTATCATGTATTATTTTTATGAACCAGAGATGTTTTGTCCATTTCAGTGGGGGCTAGAACGTAATATTTCGTATGCCTATATGCCATATCATTCATTCTATTATGGAGACTATATAGATGTAGGTCCGTACGTATTCAATGTTCCTCAAAATTATTCAGTACAAATGAAAGAAGAGGGTCGAGGGTCATGGACACCGTTTTCGTGGGTCGAAAAATATGCGTATGCATTTTCAGGACCATACAATAAAGCGGAAGTAGCTCTTACATTTGATGATGGACCAGATTTAGTATTTACTCCAAAAATATTAGATAAGTTACAAAAGCATAATGTGAAAGCGACTTTTTTCTTGCTTGGTAAAAATGCAGAAAAGTATCCGAACGTAGTAAAGCGTATTGCGGATGAAGGGCATGTAATTGGTAATCATACGTATAGTCATCCGAATTTAGCGAAAGTAAATGAGTCTGAGTATCATGCTCAAATTATAAAAACGGAAGAAATATTAAAGCGTTTAGCTGGTTATGCACCAAAGTTTATACGCCCGCCATATGGTGAAATATTGGAAAATCAATTGAAGTGGGCGACAGAGCAAAACTTTATGATTGTGCAGTGGAGTGTTGATACGGTTGATTGGAAAGGAGTAAGCGCTGACACAATTACAAATAAAGTGTTAGGGAATTCATTTCCCGGTAGTATAATACTTCAGCATTCTACATCAGATGTACCTTTGCAAGGATCTGTAGATGCGCTAGACAAAATCATTCCGCAGTTAAAAATGAAAGGAGCACGCTTTGTGACGCTGTCAAGTATGTTCCAAACATCGAAAGAGAGAAAATGAATGTGTTAATAATTGGAAGTGGTAGAGTTGTATCATATAATGAAAGTGTGTGTTAGTAGGGGATATAATTGATGTATGCACTAGTAAACATAGGAATGAGCATATGGATTGGTGCTATATTTATACTTGCGGCACTTATTCTTCAAAAAAATCCACCGACAGATATAAACGCAGCATATGGTTACCGGACGAAACGATCTATGAAAAATAAAGAGTTATGGGTTGAGGGGAATAGGTATAGTGCAGAAGTGATGTAACAAAATGGATCCATTATGATGTTGATAGGAAGTATTATTAGTATACTGTTTAGATATCCCCATACAACTTTAGTGATTTTGATTGTTATGCTATTGTTGATTATTCACTTATTTATGCGAGTAGAGAAAAGATTAAAGACGCTTGAACAATAATGAAAAATAAAATAGAACTTCCGGGCAGTATAAGCTGGGAGCCCTATTTTATCCCGCTATTTGTGGGCTCATAATCAGTGGGGGATAGACAAAACCCTCACTGATTAAAGTTTCACTTTTATTTACAAGCTATTATTTTTTAGCAATTCTTTTCCTTGTTCTATAACAAATTCGTAGTATGTAAGGCCATAAGGATAAATGTCTTCAAACGTTATCGTTATCGGTTTACTGTTTAAAACAGAAATAGCCGTTAAAGATGAAATCTCTTTTTTTAGTAGTTGTAGAAATGGAGTTGCATGTACTTTCATCACATCGTCTACTTCTTCACCTGGTGCAAATGGAAGTGGTTTTGCTACATTGTGAAAATACATATGACAAAACTCGCGATCAGTCAGATTTGAAATTTTATAATCTATTTTAAATATTCCTTTGTATGCTAAATTAGTAGTTTGAAAGGAAAGCCCCAATTCTTCCTCAATTTCACGTAGGCCGCCAATTTGTACATCTTCATCATGCATAATATGTCCGGCCGAAGTAATATCCCATATACTCGGAGCCTCTTTTTTATTTTTAGAGCGTAATTGGAAATATAAGAACATATCCTCATCATCTTTTTCTACAAACCAGCAATGAAATGTTTCGTGCCAATCACCGTCACGATGCGCTTCATCACGCAATTTCTTTCCAAGTGTATTTCTTTCGGAATCAAATATTGTTAACCACTCTGTCATTTTAATTCCCCTTTCTGCAAATTTTATTATACAATATTTGTATTGCATTTTAGGAAAATAAAGAAAAAGGAGTGGTTGCAAGTGGGGATAGAGAGTAAGGGAATAAAATCAATAATTTCAACTGAGGAAGAATTACGACAAATATTGGGGCAACCTAGTGAACGCGCTTTAAAAAAAGTTATTTCATCACTAGATCACCATTGCGTAGATTTTCTGACTAAATCTCCTTTTCTAGTATTGTCTACTGCAAATAAATTAGGAGAGTGTGATGCTTCGCCGAGGGGAGACGCACCTGAATTTGTATATGTATTAAATAATAATAAAATTATCATTCCAGAAAGACCAGGCAATCGTCGTATAGACTCCATTTTGAATATTATTTCAAATCCACACGTAGGGTTAATCTTCTTAATTCCGGGTCTTGGGGAGACACTCCGAATAAACGGCCGAGCATATATTACAAACGATGAAGAAATTTTGAAAGAAATGCAAGTGAATGGACGAAACCCTTTACTTGGAATTGTTGTTGAAATAGAAGAATGCTATATTCATTGCGCAAAAGCTTGTATTCGTTCAAAAATATGGGATCAAGAATCATGGTTAAATAAAAATGAACTACCTTCAGCAGCAAAAATGTTATTGGAGCATATAAAGGTGAATGCTTCGGAAGAGGAAGTTGCACATTCTTTAGAAGAAAGTTATAGGGAAAGATTGTATTAAAGAATACTTTATAAATATAGTGTTGAAGTGTAAAAATCTTTACGTTTTAGAATGAAATTTCAATATGAATATTGTTGGCTTGTATGTGATAAATATATGTGAAAGAGAAGAAATCCGTTTTAGATAATTTATCCCGCTATTTGCGGGTAGTAAGACTCCCGTCTCAAAATTCGGCGAATGCGAGGAAGTTAGATGGGAAATCAACTACCCGTAAAAGTCCGATTCGTGTAGGCTCATAATCAGTGGGGAATGGACAAAACCCTCAGAGATTAAAGTGACACTTTATTATTGCGAAATATAATATTACATACTCTTTAAAATAGTGAGTAAAAATAGGCTTGCTTTTTGAGATTTTCATAACTATAATAAATTAACAAATAAACATGAATGAAAAAGTAACGATAAGGACATGAAATCATTTTTACGGTTTACAGAGAGGGGAGACAAGGCTGTGAGCTTCCTAACACGAAAACTGGTTTTACCACCTTTGAACTTCAATAGTGAACGAGTAATTTAGTAATTATTGACGGTATCAGCCGTTATCTGAACTTGAGCAATCTAGAAGAAAATAAACCTAGGTTGGAACAAGGGTGGAACCACGAAAACACATTCGTCCCTTTACTAGGGATGAGTGTTTTTTTTATAGATTTTTAGATTGAAAATTAAAAAAATTAAAAATAGTATTGATTTTGTTTTTTATGCGAGTATAATGAGTTAACAAATAAAGTGAAACTTTAATCAGTGGGGATTTTTTTCATCCCCCACTGATTATGAGCCCTCACCAATCGGACTTTTACGGGTAGTTGATTTCCCATCTAACTTCCTCGCATTCGCCGAATTTTGAGGCGGGAGTCTTACTACCCGCAAATAGCGGGATATATATGAACGAAAAAGTAATGATAAGGACATGAGAATATTTTTACGGTTTACAGAGAGGGAAGCCAAAGGCTGTGAGCTTCCTAACACGAGAAATAATCTTACCACCTTTGAACTTCAATAGTGAACGAGTAATCTAGTAATTATTGACGGTATCAGCCGTTATCTGAACTTGAGCAATCTAGAAGAAAATAAACCTAGGTTGGAACAAGGGTGGAACCACGAAAACACATTCGTCCCTTTACTAGGGATGAGTGTGTTTTTTTATTACTTTGAAAGGAGGTGCTGTAACATGAAACGATTAGTATGTACGGAAATAATCACCACCTGCATGATTAAAAAGCAGAGTAAGGTGATTCATAGATGTAACAATTAAACTTTTTAGGAGGAGATTAGAAGATGAATAACGTTATTAATGTTGGGGTAATCGGTTTAGGTACAGTCGGAAGTGGTGTTGTTCATATTTTGAAAGAACATTATAAAAAAATTGCTCTTGATACTGGGTATGAAGTAAAGGTAAAGACAGTTGTTGTACGTGATTTGGAAAAAGAACGTGATGTTTGTATTGACGGAATCGTAATAACAAGTCATGCAGATGAAGTTCTAAATGATTCAAATATTGATATTGTAGTAGAGGTAATGGGCGGAATTGAAGAAGCAAAACAGCATATTGTTAAGGCTTTACAAAATAAGAAGCATGTCGTAACAGCAAATAAAGATTTAATGGCTGTATACGGTGCGGAGCTTTTGCAATTAGCAAATAAAAATGAATGTGACTTATGTTACGAAGCAAGTGTAGCGGGAGGAATTCCAATATTAAGAGGATTAGCAGACGGATTAGCTTCCGATCAAATTGAAAAAATAATGGGAATTGTAAATGGTACAACAAATTATATGTTAACAAAAATGAGTCAAAATGGATGGTCTTATGAAGAGGCTTTACAGGAAGCGCAAACATTAGGGTTTGCAGAATCGGATCCGACAGCAGATGTAGATGGGCTAGATGCGGCGAGAAAGGTAGCGATTCTTGCGAACTTAGGTTTTTCGATGAATGTTTCTCTAGATGATGTGCAAGTGAGAGGGATTCGAAAGGTCGAAAAAGAAGATTTACAAATGGCTGAAAAATTAGGATTTACTATGAAATTAATTGGTAAAGCGGAGAAACAAGGATCAGCCATTCATTTAAGTGTAGAACCGACTTTATTACCAAGTCATCATCCATTATCGAATGTAAATAATGAGTTCAATGCGGTGTATGTTCACGGTCAAGCAGTAGGGGAAGTGATGTTTTATGGACCTGGAGCTGGGAAGTTACCAACTGGTTCTGCTGTAGTAAGTGATATTATTTCAATCGTTAAAAATATGAACCAAGCTCCCAAAAATAAAAGTGTATTAAAAGAACCAGAGCCGTACGAATTACAAGGAGATGAAGAAGTAGTTTCGAAATATTTCTTACGTATTTCATTACGAGATGAGCCAGGGATGTTACAAAAAATAACGGAATGTTTCGTCAATTATTCTGTAAGTTTAAAAGAGGTTATCCAATTACCTTTAAATCGTGAACTTGCAGAAGTTGTTGTTGTGACACATCAAGCTTCAAAGTATCAATTTGAACGAGTTTTAGGGGCGATAGAAGCTGTCGCAAGTGAAATAAACAGTTACTACATTATTGAGGAGGAAAAACAATATGTATAAAGGATTATTAAACCAGTATGCTTCGTATTTACCAGTGAACGAAAACACACCTGATGTTAGCTTAATGGAAGGAAACACACCTCTTATTCCGTTATTAAATATATCAAAACAATTAGGGGTTCAGTTATATGGTAAGTATGAAGGAGCGAATCCGACAGGTTCTTTTAAAGATCGTGGTATGGTAATGGCAGTTGCAAAGGCGAAAGAAGAAGGTTCAGAGGCAATTATTTGTGCGTCAACAGGCAATACATCAGCATCAGCTGCCGCATATGCGGCCCGCCTCGGAATGAAATGTATTATCGTAATCCCGGAAGGAAAGATTGCACATGGGAAATTAGCGCAAGCAGTCGCTTATGGAGCTGAAATTATTTCAATAGAAGGAAATTTCGATGATGCACTTAAGGCTGTAAGAAATATTGCTGCGGAAGAGCCGATTACATTAGTAAACTCAGTGAATCCTTATCGAATTGAAGGGCAAAAAACAGCAGCATTTGAAATTTGTGACCAGTTGCAAATTGCACCAGATGTATTAGCTATCCCTGTTGGGAATGCAGGAAATATTACAGCATACTGGAAAGGGTTCTGTGAATATGAGAAAGAAAAAGGCTATAAGAAGCCGAGAATTCACGGCTTTGAAGCAGAAGGAGCAGCTGCAATTGTAAAAGGACATGTAATTGAAGGACCTGAAACAATTGCAACAGCGATACGCATTGGTAACCCAGCAAGTTGGTCGTATGCAGTCGAGGCTGCCGAACAGTCTAATGGTGAAATAGATATGGTATCAGATGAAGAAATTTTACATGCGTATAGATTGTTAGCAAAAACTGAGGGAGTTTTTGCAGAGCCAGGATCAAATGCTTCGTTAGCGGGCGTAATTAAACATGTTCAATTGGGAAAAATCAAAAAGGGAGAAACAGTTGTTGCAGTATTAACTGGAAATGGTTTGAAAGATCCTGATATCGCTATTTCTTCTAATAAACTAGACATTGCAAGTGTTTCAAATGATATAGAACAAATTAAAGCTCATATAAAAGGGGTGATTATGTCGTGATACCGTTAAGCATTCGTGTTCCTGCTAGTACAGCAAATGTTGGACCTGGATTTGATTCGGTCGGAATAGCTTTGTCATTGTATTTAGATGTGGTAGTAAAAGAGAAAGTTAATAAATGGAAAGTAATCCATTCCTTTGAAGATTCAATTCCGACAGATGATAAAAATTTAATCGTTAGCACGGCATGTAAAGTATGTCCCTCTTTATCACCTTATTTAATAGAAGTTACTAGTAATATTCCGCTGACAAGAGGTTTAGGAAGTAGTGCATCAGCAATTGTAGCAGGAATAGAGCTTGCAAATCAACTTGGCAATTTAAATTTAACAACTAATCAAAAAGTTCAAATTGCTACAAATTTTGAAGGACATCCGGATAATGTTGCTGCTTCTATTTTAGGAGGAACTGTAATTGGGGCACTGGATGGAAAGAATGTTTCGGTCGTAAGAATTGAAAGTAAGGAACTAGGCGTAATTTCTCTCATTCCGAATGAGGAGCTAAATACGGATGAAAGTCGATCTGTGTTACCAGAGGTGTTTCCGTTTCATGAAGCAGTTAAGGCTAGTGCGATAAGTAACGTGTTAGTAGCTGCGTTATGTCAAAGGAAGTGGGAAGTTGTTGGTGAAATGATGGAAAGAGATTATTTTCACGAGCCGTATCGCTTAGAACTTGTGCCATTATTACCATCTATTCGTAAATGTGCAAAAGAATTTGGAGCATATGGCGCAGCGCTTAGTGGTGCAGGACCATCTATTTTTATTTTAACACCATATGAGAAACGTCAAGAAATTGCTGAGCAATTAGCGAAAGTATTTACAGCTATGAAAGTGTGTGAACTTGAAATTGATTATAAAGGGATTACTGTAAATAAGGAAGAACATATTGGACTATAAAGGAAGCTAGCATCGCTAGCTTTCTTTAAGTTATGGGGAAATCTATTTTTAACTGAAATTTTTCAGGAGAAATAATGTTTTAAAAAGAAAATATAAAATGAATATTAATTTTGTATAATTGGGTTAAGAACGATTTTGGAGGTGATTATATGGGTTCAAAAGGGTCACCAGAAGAAAAAAGAGAACGTATGCGACAAAGTGAATGGAAAAATAATCCTTCCGGTTCTTTAAATGATGGGTTCAATAGAGCACAATCAGGTAACCCTGCTGATATGGCAGGTGGTATGAATTGGAGAAGTACAGGGATAATCATTTTGTTGCTAGTTTTAGGATATATTATATATACTTACTTTTCCAGTTAGGGTAAGCTTGTTAAAATTTTGATTTGTTTAATCTAATAATTAGTGAGAATGAAAAAAAGGATTATAATCTCGCTGTACTACATATCTTTTTAAGCAGATTATAGTTGTTCATGAACTTATCCCGCTATTTGTGGGCACCTCAAAATTCGGCGAATGTGAAGAAGTTAGGTGGGAGATAACGGCCCGTAAAAGCCCGATTGGTGTAGGCTCATAATCAGTGGGAATGGACAAAATCCCCACTGATTAAAGTTTCACTTTATACTTTGAATAGAGCTAGCGTTGCGTTATGCTAGCTCTATTATTTTTTGTCATATTCCCGTAACAAAGCCCCTGTATATTCAGTGGTGGAGGTGCAGAAGATGAAAAAATGATAGCGATTCGTCTTCTTACAACTATGTCATTTTCGACTTTAGTCGTGTGGGATGTAAAAAGGTAATAATGCTGTACAAGAGTCTCAAATAAAGAAATCGAGTTATAGAAACAAATTCAGCTTTCGTTTATAATAACGGAAAGAAAATAATGTATACACCAAATGAAAACAATAAATAAACATATGTAACTTCAAATATTTAAAAATTCTAAATATTTGAAGTTCGTAACTAGTGACTTGCCAAAAATAAGCCCGAGAGTATAATGTGAAATGGAATACTTATTGGATTCATAATGTAACCTTACAAAAATGTAAGGTGATTGAAAGGAAATTCAATATGAAGATTACTAGACATACATTATACTAGGGAAAGAGAGGAGAATGAACATGAGCTCTGAATTAGAACAAAACACGAGAAGTAGTAAAAAACGTTCTAAAAGAAAGTCAATAAAATGGTTCATTTTAATTCCATGTTTCCTACTTATTTTTGGAGGAGTAGGATATGGATCATTTATATATAACAAAGCAAAAGCTGTTGTAAGTAATGCGTATGCAAAAATTGATAAGTCATCAAAACGTGATAAAGAAGTTGAACCTTTAAAAGATAACATTTCAATTTTAATCATGGGTGTAGATGGAAGTAAAATGAGAGAAAGCCAATATGGTGAAGCGGTACGAACAGATGCACTTTTATTAGCGACAATTAATAAAGATGATAAATCTGTCAAGCTAGTAAGTATTCCGCGTGATTCACGTGTTTATATTCCATCTAGAAAGAAATTAGATAAAATTACTCATGCACACGTATTTGGTGGTGTTGAAAGTACACGAGATACAGTAGAACGATTTTTAAATGTTCCTGTTGATTATTATGTGAAGTTTAACTTTGAATCATTCGTACAAATTGTTGATTCAATTGGTGGTATTGATGTTGATGTGCCGGTTACTTTCACAGAGCAAGATAGTAAAGACCAAGCAGGTATGATTCATTTAGAAAAAGGTTACCAACATTTAAATGGAGAACAAGCACTTGCACTTGCAAGAACGCGTAAAATTGATAGTGATACAATGCGTGGTCAAAGACAACAACTTGTAATAGAAGCAATTGCAAAAAAAGCGCTGTCTGCCCAATCTATTAGCAAAATGGGTTCTATACTTGATGCGGTTGATAAAAACATGAAAACGAACTTAACATTTGACGATATGCTTGCTATTATGAAAAATATGGTAGGGTCTAATTTGGAAATGGAAAAAATGCAAGTAGAAGGTACGGATAAACGTATTGGAGGTATTTATTATTACATTCCAAACGAAAAAAATGTTAAAGATATTTCGAAAAAATTAAATGAGCATTTAGGTGTAACGCCAAAACCAGTTCGAAACGAATAATAAAAAAAGATTGGCAAAGGCCAATCTTTTTTTATAGTAATTGATTTGTAACTTTTCTGTAACGATTTTTCATCTCAGCAAAAGTATACTTCAAGGTATGGGAAGTATTTCAGGTGAGATAGACCGATCGATTCATTTATTTAGTAGAAGAATTGCTAGATTTTTCAAGATTACAATCAAATCATTTTAATTTATATAAACAAAAGGTGCAATTGTACGATATACTAGAGGAGACGATTTGGAAATTAACTCCTAACGCTGAAAAGCAGCAAATTCAATTTATCCTGCTATTTGTGNNAGATAACTGCCCGTAAACGCTCGATTGGTGTGGGTTCATAATCAGTGGGGGATGGACAAAACCCCCACTGATTATCAATACTATAGAAAGATTTGAATTGAGGGGAGATCGAAATAGGCTAAAGCAAATTCTTGAATATTATTCAAAATGCTATTAAATATTCACATGAAAAGGGTACAGTACACATTGAAGCGACTAAAAATGAAGAACAAGCAGTGATAAAGGTGAAAGACGAAGGGATTGGAATTGCTAAAGAGCATTTACATATATAGAACAGTCATTTTATCAGATTAATAATCATGTTGCACAGTCATTGGTTTAGCTATCGTTAAAAAATGGTGGAGCTTTATGGAGGTACGCTTAGTTATTATAAGTAAAGAGGGAATAGGAACAACAATTTTGATAAAACGCCCAATATAATTCATATACAGTCTGTTTATATAGTGTAATAAAATAAATAGATGTATAATTATATCGGATGATTTATATATAATATTAATAGGGAGAGGAATTCGATAGAATGGAAAAAGCTTTTAAAATTAAACGAGTAGTCTTCGTTTTAATAGCGATTGCAGCAGTAGCTATTGGGTATTTTATGTTTCAATCAATCACTTCACCGGCAAAGACTGTTGCGAAACAAGTCAATGTAGTACAGCTTGCAAGTGAACAACCGAAAGTCGAAATGAATAAAACTGCACCAAGTCGTTTTAATGGAAAGGAAAGAAAAGTTGCTTATTTGACATTTGATGATGGACCAGGGAAATATACGGCTGAATTATTAAATACGTTAAAACAACATGATGCGAAGGCGACATTCTTTTTAATTGGAGCGAATGTAAAAGAATTTCCTGATTTGGTAAAACGTGAAAATACAGAGGGTCATTATGTAGGAATGCATAGTATGACACATAATTTTGCTAAATTATATAAAAATGGCGAGTATGTAAATGAGATGAAAGAAGATCAAGGTTTAATCGCTAATATTATTGGAAAATCACCTAAATTAACACGTCCACCATATGGTTCGATGCCTGGATTAAATGAAAGTCTTCGAAATAAAGTAGTAGAGGGCGGTTTTAAAGTATGGGATTGGACAATTGATTCATTAGACTGGAAATATAATAAAATGCCAGTTGATGCAGCTGCAGCACAAATTGCTCAAAATGTATTAACAAATGCAGCAAAACCAAAGGAAGTAATTTTAATGCATGACATTCACCCGCAATCAGTCGCTGCTGTGCCAGCAATTTTAAAGGGGTTAAAAGAAAAGGGTTATGAGTTTGAAGCTTATCATGAAGAGAGTCACTTCCCAGTGAACTTCTGGCATGATAACCGTATGTAATGGAGGAATGAACGTTGAAGTATGGAAAAGTAGTAATAGTTGGAGCATTATCAATAGGGCTATTAACAGGTTGTTTCGGTGAAAAGCCAGAAGAAAATCTATATACAGCTTTTGAAGCAGCAGCGACACAAGAAAAATCTTTAGTGGACGAAGCGAAAAAATTAGAGGAGTTAGAGAAGCAAGGTCAAGAACTATATTCTCAAATTTTACAAGAAGGTAAAGATCATAATGAAGCAGTTATGAAGAAGATAGAGCAAGCTACTGAAAATGTAAATGATCGCGAAAAAGTATTGAAAAACGAGAAAGAAATGCTAGAAAAAGCGCAGAAGGAAACGAAATCCATTCAAAGTAATATAGAGAAACTTGAAGATAAGAAAGTGCAAAAGCAAGCAAAGGCGGTAGAAGAGTCGTATAAAAATCGTTATGATGCATTTCAAAAGATGAATGAAAATTACACAAAGGCGTTAGCGACTGAAAAAGAACTGTATGAAAAATTAAAAGTAAAAGAAACGAAATTAAAAGAGATTGGCGAAAAAGTTAAAACTGTTAATGAATTAAATGGAGAAGCACAAAAGTCGAAAGAGCAGTTTAACAAGTATACAAAAGAGTATAATGACAACAAATTAGCATTTTACAAAGACGCACAGGTTAAGATTAAAGAACAAAAATAAAGAAAGGCCTTAATCGTATTATAAAGTCGAAGAAATATTCAAAAATGTTTTTTCGGCTTTTGTCGTTAAATGAATAGAAAAAACTGGAATTGATCTCATAAAAGAGTTATAGTGAATTATTCGAAGGGACACATTGTAAAGTAAGGAGAATGAAATATGTCATATGAATTTTTATTCAAATTAGGTTTAGCACTCTTTTTAGGAGTATTCATTGGGATAGATAGGCAGCTAAAGAATAAACCACTCGGTGTGAAAACAAGTATGGTTATTTCTGTAGCAAGTTGTTTAATAACGATGGTTTCAATTGAATCAGTGCATGTATATTCTGTTCCAGGACATACAAACATGGATCCAATGCGTCTTGCTGCTCAAATTGTAAGTGGGATCGGTTTTCTTGGAGCTGGTGTAATTTTACGAAGAAGTAATGATGTTATTTCGGGTTTAACGACAGCATCAATGGTATGGACAGCTTCAGCTTTAGGTATTGCAATTGGAGCAGGATTTTATATACAAGCGACCGTTGCTATGATTTTAATTATTTTAGCGATTAATGTACTTCCTCAACTTGTGAAAATTGCAGGCCCTTATTCATTAAGACAAAAGGACTTATCTATAAAAATTACTGTAAAAGAGCATCAAGAATTGGATGGTATATTTAAGCAAATTAATAATTTAGGGATGCATGTGAAACGAGTGAAAATTAAAGATATTGATAATGGGGCATCACAGCAATTGGAGATGGTCATTTTAGCTCCAGAAGATTTATATACAACTGAGTTATATAGTTCTTTAAAAGAAATTGATCGTGTTGTTTCAGTTGAAGTTGAGAGTAGATAAAAAGAGTGATGAAAATTCACTCTTTTTTTGTGCATACAAAAATGTTGCTATAATTATTTTCTAAGGGGGATGGGTAGGATGGAAATACAAATTAGAATGGCAACGAAGGCTGATATTGCATCCATAGCAAAAGTGCATGTGGAAAGTTGGAAAACAACGTATAAGGGGATAGGGATAATCGCTAATGAAATTTTAGAAAATGTAACTTTTGAACAAAGAAAAAAACAATGGGAAAACATTTTTCGAAAAGAAGAAAATTGAAAATGACGTACAACAAAGATATGTTATTATCAATTGTTGAAAAACTGGATGAAATAACTCCAATTGAACTACAAATTAAGAATGAATTAGAGAGACAGTTTCCATCGACTAAGGCCGTGGATACAACATTATCATTTTAAGAATATATTGTCAGCAGATTATTTACATGTGTTTGAACCTAATAATGTATATGCGAAGCGGGAAGCCGTATTGGCATGGTTCCATTATTTGAAGGTATCGTAAATTATGATGAAGATTATCCAGAAAGTAAGAGATACGGAACATTTTGCTTCACTGGAATGGTTTGGACATAATGCAAAAGATAAACTGAAAGAAGAAATGAAGATATTAACAAATAGAGAATTAGAAGTAATAACTTCATAAAGTGAAATGATGCAAGAGTCTCGTTAAGGAGGCTCTTTTTTATGGAGGTTAACCAAAAATTCCCATGTATTTAAATTCAAATTTAACACAATTTATATATAAATAAGGAGGTGATCGGTAATGGCTAGAAATCGTAATTCTAATCAATTAGCATCACATGGAGCACAAGCAGCTCTAGAACAAATGAAATATGAAATTGCACAAGAATTCGGTGTACAACTTGGAGCTGACACTTCTTCACGTGCAAACGGTTCTGTAGGCGGTGAAATTACAAAACGCCTTGTAGCGATGGCAGAACAACAGCTTGGTGGCGGATATACTCGCTAAATGTAGAAGGTTATAGGAGAAAGGAAGGGTTCTTCCTTTCTTTTTTATTTTCAATTAATTGGTATGGATATATAACGAACTGAATTCAAAGAATAGAATTAATAATATACTTTACTCTATTTCTTTTGTTGTGAATGGTAAGTAGTAACGATGTAATAGCCCTGGTGGAATGAAGAGTTACGTTCCAACAGGGCTATTATATGGTAAGAAATATATGATGAAAGGTTTCGAAATCAACATGTTAAAAAAAGAAAACCGTTGTTTAATTGCACTTGCATCAGTTCCATTAGTTATGACATTAGGGAATTCAATGCTCATTCCAATCTTGCCGACTATCGAAAAGAAATTACATATTTCATCGTTTCAAGTATCCATGATTATTACAATTTACTCGCTCATTGCGATTTTACTTATACCGATTGTTGGTTATTTATCAGATAGATGGGGACGAAAGATGGTCATGGTTCCAAGCTTACTAATTGCAGCTATTGGAGGAGCGATAACAGGTTGGGTATCTTGGAAAGTTGATAATCCATACAATTGGATACTTATCGGTAGAGCGATTCAAGGTATTGGAGCTGCTGGTGCAATGCCGGTTGTAATACCATGTGTTGGTGATTTATACAAAGATGAAAAACAGGTTAGTGCAGGCCTAGGAATCATTGAGACATCAAATACATTTGGAAAAGTGCTAAGCCCCATTTTAGGGTCTGCTCTTGCTATCATTGTATGGTTCTTACCGTTTTGGACGATTCCAGTTTTATGTATAGTATCGATTGTTTTATTACTGGTACTAGTAAAGGCAAAAAAACAAGAAGGAGAAGTACCACCATTAAAAGAGTTTATTCAATCTATTCTCTGTACATTTCGAGAAAAGGGAAGATGGTTAATTGCCATATTTGTACTAGGTGCTATTATTATGCTTATTTTATTCGGAATTCTCTTTTATTTGTCGACTATACTGGAGTTAAAGTATAACATTCATGGTATATGGAAAGGATGTGTACTTGCTATTCCTTTGCTTGTACTATCAGTTAGTTCATATATGGCTGGTAAAAAAATTGGAGATAATCAAAACGTTATGAAGAAGTGTATTTATATTGGTTTTTTACTAGCTGCTACATCAGTCGTAATCCCTTTATTTATAAAAGGAATCTATTTACTACTTCTTTGTCTCGTTATTATGGGAGTAGGAATTGGTATGGCACTCCCATGTTTAGATGCCCTTATTACACAAGGGATTGAAAAAGAACAGAGGGGGACGGTTACTTCATTTTATAGTTCAATGCGATTTATCGGTGTGGCAGCTGGACCACCGCTATATTCTTTTTTCATGAAAGGGACGGACCATGAAGTGTTTTATTTGACAAGTATTTTCGCTGTTATTGGTGCTGTTATAGCAATAATTTGGATTAAGCCAGCAAAAGATGAAAAGGGAATAAAACAGAAGCCAGAACCGACTGCATAATCTGACAGAGGATTGCATGGTATGTAATTAGCATGCAATCCTCTTAATTTAGTTAGGGAAAATAATTTGTTTTAACATATAAAGTGCAACTCCCCATATAAGGAGCCCTGAAATTTTATTTAATATGATGATTGTTTTTCCTGTTGAGTCTAATCTTTTAAGAAATTTTCCAGCTAAAGCTAGACTAATAAACCAAATCCAAGAAACGATAATAGTTGCAAATGTGAAAGCCCATTTTTCGTTTCCTGTATATTGTATTGAGTTTGTTCCAATTACACCAATTGTATCTAAAATTGCATGTGGATTGAGTAAGGAAACCGATGTGGCGAAAATAATTTGATTTTTTAAGGGTATGTTTTTCTCTTGCTTTGCATCATTTGAAGGATTACTATTCCAAATAACAAAGCCCATATATATAAGAAAGCAAAATCCAATCATATAAAGGATGGTTGTTAACCAAGAAACAGTAAGGAGTACAAGAGAGACACCCTGTACTGCAATTAATATTAGTAACGTATCACATATAGAGGCAGTTAATACTACAGGGGCTGCTCTCCAAATATTTTGTCGACTCGCACCTTGGTTAAAGACGAAAATATTTTGGACACCTAATGGAATGATAAGCCCAAATGCAAGAATGATACCATGAATAATTGCTTCACTCATTATGTTACCTCCTACCTTAATTCATTATGATAGTGTATATTGTATAGAAGAAATGAAATTTTGTACCCATCCATATGGTTGGGAAGGTTACCAACCAAAAGAATGTAGGGTGATATGATGGAAAGATTAGTTTGGAAGCCTAGTACGTCTTCAACAACTCCTTTGTATAAACAAATAGAAACATATATAAAAGAGAGAATTGTTAATGGAGAATGGACTATTGGAACAAAATTGCCTTCACAAAGAGATTTGGCACATACATTTGGAGTGAATCGAAGTACAATTGTAATGGCCTTCGATGAATTAGTCGCAAAAGGATATATTGAGGGGAGTGGCCGGAAGGGAACGATTGTAGTAAATAATAATGAGAATACTTCAACATACGCCCCGCCTCCTAATTGGCAGTCTTATGTAGAAACAGGACTTCATTACCCAAATCTTCCTGCTATTCGAGAGATTAATCAAGCTGAATTTTATCCGCATGTAATTCGTTTAGGAACAGGGGAACTTTCACCAAGTCTCTTACCTGAAAAAAAGATGAAAGTAATAATGAATAAGCTTTTAAAATCAAACGTAACACTTGGGTATGAAGAGCCGAAAGGAAATTACTGTTTAAGGGAGAAAATTGCGGACTATTTAAGAGGGCATGGTGTATATGTATCTCCTAATTCTATATTAATAGTTTCAGGAGCAATTCAAGCGTTGCAACTTATTTCTATGGGGCTTCTCCCAAAAGGAGCATCAATCTTATTAGAAAAACCATCATATTTATATTCGCTAAATGTTTTTCAATCAGCAGGAATGCGTTTAATTGGAATGCCAATGGATGAGAATGGCTTAAATGCATCATATATTGCGAAATATAAGAAGCAATGTAATACATCTATTTTATATACAATTCCATCTTTTCATAATCCGACGAACTTGAGTATGAATGCTAAGAAGCGAAAAGAAGTGATGGAAATATGTAATGAAATTGGATTGCCTATTATAGAGGACGCAGTGTATCAAGACCTTTGGTTTGATGCACCAATTTCAAAGCCTTTAAAAGCATATGATAAAAACGGGATTGTATTACACATTGGTAGTATGTCCAAAGTGATTAGTCCAGGTTTAAGAATCGGATGGATTGTTGGATCCGAACCAGTGATTCAAAGATTAGCAGACATAAAAATGCAAACAGATTATGGTTCAAGTTCTATATCACAGCAAATTGCAGCGGAGTGGTTTACAAATGGATTGTATGATGAACATTTACAGTTTATAAGAAAAGAATTAAAAAAACGCAGAGATTTTATGTTAATAATGTTAGAGAAATATTGTCGTGAAATAGCAACATGGTATGAACCGGCAGGTGGTTTTTATATTTGGTTACATATGACTGTACCCGTTTCGAATCGTAGTTTATTTGATAAAGCTTTGCAAGAAAAGATTTTACTAAACCCAGGTACTTTGTATGATAGAAGTGCAAACCAATTTTTGCGCCTATCTTATTCCTATGCAACTTTAGAAGAAATTGAAATAGGAGTAAAAAAGGTAGCAGAATTAATAAGTAGGTAAAAGGAGAAAACTATGAAACGATATGTAATTTGCCAAATTATTGATGGGGATAAATATATAGCTGCTTATGCGGAGACGAAGCAGGATGCAATTGAAAAGGCAGAATTGTTAGGATTAAGAACGGGAAATCGTTACATAATCATTACTGCGGAAGAAGCTGAAGGGTTAACTTATCCTTAAGCAATCTGTGAGGTTAATAAACCTAGTAATATATGAAATTACTAGGCTTATTTATTTGTAAAGCGTCAAGCATTCTCATATGAAAAATAATAGTATTATGAGTCAAGTTTACGGAAAAATCGATTTGTTTTTCGATCTTGATTTCCGTTTCTATATTCATCAATATATTGTCTGAAGTTCCAAGATTGTAAAAACTTATTAGCAGAGTTATAACCAGAATTATAAAGCAATTCTTTTTCTTCTTTTGTTAACTCAAAATTAGTACTTGTAATTGTTCCTGTTGGAATTGTAATTGTTCTTGCTTTTGATTCCTTATCTAAATGACGTAAATCATGAGCTTGCATCATTGTTTTACATAAACCTTTAAACATGGAAATGGGTTCTTTATAATGTACAGGATCAGCTTGGATTTCATCTTTTACAAAATGAAATCCAAAGGTTGGCCAGCGAGGAGGGGTAGGTGAGTCGAAAATCCAAATTGGATAATTACTTAAAATTCCTCCATCCACCATATAACAAGGTTGCTTCCATTTTGGAGTTCTCCATTTCACTGGTTCAAAGAAGAAAGGGATTGTACTACTCATTCTTACTGCCTTAGCAATAGAGAAGCGGTAATTTAAAAATCCGTAGTTTGGTAAGTCATCGGGGAAGACAACCATTTTACCGTTGCTTATATCAGAAGCGATAATTTTGAGCTTATTTAAATCATGTAAATCTGTAAATAAGTGAACTCCTTTTTTTCGCAGTAATTCTTCAAGCCATTCTTCTATAAATACATTGGAATAAATTCCTAGAGTAGACCATGCACTTAGCCCTTTACCAATAAACGGGATTCTATCAAGAAAAGTTTTCTTCATAAATTTGTTATAATCAATATCAGTTATAATTGTTTTTAACTCTGAACAAGAATATTCAGCTGCTAAAAGCGCTGCGATAATTGCACCAGCTGATGTTCCAGCTACACGCTCCCATTCATATCCTTTTTCAGCTAATGCGCAAATTGCTCCTACATGCGCAATTCCGCGCACACCGCCTCCTTCAAAAACACCATCAATCTTCATAAAATATACCTCCTTTCAAATGAAAATTTTGAAAATGGCAAAAAAGCACGTATTGTACGTGCTTTTTTACAATAGTTTTTAAGTTGATTAGCAGCCTACAAAGCCGCCCCAGCAACTAGCTCCGATGATGATTAGAAGGATAAATAAAACAATTAATAAAGCGAAACCTCCATAACCACATCCGCCACAACTACCGCCGTAACCGTAACCGCCGCAACTATATCCGTAACCCATGTGGAATTCCTCCTTATATTAAAATGAAAATGAACGAGGGGAAAATGTACTGGAAGAAATAATGAACTATTGTGTTTGTAGGAACAATGTATACTATGCTTTTTTAAACTTGTTCGCGTATGAAGGATGAGCCCGTTTTTTTGACAGCTTGTTGTTTTGGCAATGAATCAAGTATAATCTTTGTGATATGATACAAATAAGTATATAAATGTAAGGAGAATGTATGAGACAGCAAATTGAAGTATTAATTGATAAATATAAACTGACACATTTAAAACAGGAACTTATGAATATTGTATTTCCTTGTGTGAAAATTGTACCAAAGCAGCAGGAAACAGTTGCGATAGGTAGCTCGAAAATGGGGGGAGTTCCTGATTTACCGGCTCCATTTGAATATCCAATGCATAAAGGAAATCCGTTACAATTTATCGCACAATTTAATTTAAGTGATTTGCAAAACGTTGGTATGAATCACAATCTTCCTAAGACAGGGGTATTATATTTCTTTAGTATTGAAAATTACTTTGAAGAAGATGTGAATCCAATCAGAGTTGGGCGTGTACTTTATTATGATGTTCCCGTAGAGCAATTACGAAGAGCAGATGAAGCGCAAGCGAAATATAAAGAATGTACAATTACTTTTGAAATGACGTATAAATTACCAGAATTGTTCATTGAAGATGAGACGGATTCAGATCGTTTCTTACAATTACTTGAAGAGTTAATTCCAGATAACTACGATAACCATCAAATGTTTGGTGAGCCATTCTCAGTACAAGAGGAAGTATTATACGAGACAGCACAATATATGGGGCTAGATCCACAGCAAATGATGCTTCTATTCCAAATTGATTCTGATTATAAAAATTGCAATATGATTTGGGGAGACTTAGGAATGTTGTATTTCTGTATTGGAAAAGAGGACTTGAAGAATCGTCGTTTTGAAAATACATGCTGTGTGTTACAAACTTGTTAAAGAAGGGGGGGGTCTTTTTCTAAAAGAACAACTTTTTATGTTAATTAATGAATATGCATAATCGCATATGACCTTTCCTGAAAAGTATTGTATATTCTATAAATATACGATACTTTTTCGTATATTTATAGAATATAAGGAGTGACGAGATGAGAAAGGCAAATAAGTATGTGACAGCTGTCGCGCTATGTTCAACGATTGTTATGGGTGGATTACAGGTGCCATCTGTATCATATGCAGCTACGAATCCAACTGTTGTGACAACACAATCAGATGTTAAATTGTTGGAGGATTTTCGAAAAGAATTAAAAAAACATATTGATAATCGGGAAGAAAATATTACAATTGCATATAAAACAAAAGATAGAAATGCTAGAAATATTATGAATCAATTGTATAGCGAGTTTAATAAAATTGTAGATGCTGATGAGTATGTAAAATATAATGTAGCGTCTACTAGATATTCTATTAAAGGGATACCAGGGAACTATACGTTTACACTGCAAGTGAAATACCGTGAATCAAAAGAACAAACACAATATGTAAAATCTCAGGTGAAATCGATTATAGGCTCAATTGTAAAATCAGGAATGGATGAACATGAGAAAGTAAAAGCTATTCATGATTACGTTGTAAAACATGTATCTTATGATACGTCTTATCAAGCGTATACAGCATATGAAGCGTTAGCGAATCGTTCTGCAGTATGCCAAGGATATACATTATTAACATATGAGTTACTAAAAGAAGCTGGTATTCAAAATCATATTGTAACAGGTACAGGGAATGGACAAGCCCACGCATGGAATTTAGTGAACATTGAAAACAAGTGGTACCACCTTGATACTACATTTGATGATCCAATACCAGATAAAGCTGGTCGTGTAACATATTCATACTTTAATATGTCTGATAAGCAGTTAAGTAAAGACCATGAGTGGGACCGTAGTAAATATCCAGTGGCAACTACAAGTTACTTCAACGAATTAACAAACAAAATAAAAGCTGGTAGCTCTAAAACTGTTGTATATGAGCAAATGTTAAAAGAAACAAATTTACAGTACTTATCTGCGCAATACGGGGCAGATAATTATAATGAATTTAAGCAAAAGTTACAGCAACAATTTGCTAGTAAGCCAGAAAAAGTAGAAGTGCGATATAAGCAGTCAATGGATGGAACAATGCAAGATATAAAGAAAGTATTAAATGAAATAACTTGGCCAAAAGGTGCAAAGCGTGTATCTTATCAGGCAGCACCATATAGGGCAATGGCAGGTTATTCATTAGCGACAATTACATTTACGTATTAATTAATGAAAAAAGGGCATCTGTAAAAGGTGCTCTTTTTATATTTATGCATTGTTCTAGGATATTGCGTAAGTGATATCGGCATTGGGTAGAACCATGATAGTGTGTAGGCTCGAAACCTGACAGGCGAAAACCACGCCAATAAAAGAGAAGTTGAGAATAATCACCTTACAAGATAACTCAACTATGTAGGATTCGTTGTATCCCGCTATTTGTGGGCAGTAAGACTCCCACCTCAAAATTCGGCGAATGCGAGGGAGTTAGGTGGGAGATAACNNGGATGGACAAAACCCCCATTGATTAAAGTTTCACTTTATCCGAATTTACGCCCTCGGAGTGTCATATCAAACGAAAGTAGCTTCAGCGAAATCGGACACGTAGAACAGGGAAATAAACAAACTTTATAGGGTTTTATAAAGTTTTAGCAACGGTATATCGTTAATATATAAAACAGAAGCTAAAGATTAGCTTCTGTTTACGTTCTATTTCCACCAATCATCAAACATAGATGCTGGTACTTGTCTTTTATGTTCACTCGCTGTGTAACGCTTCTCGATCTTTTCAGCAACGCCAGTTGGAACGGATTTACCTTCTAAATAGTCATCTAATTGATCGTAAGTAATACCTAACTCTGTTTCATCAGCTTGACCTGGTTTTTCATCTAATAAATCAGCTGTTGGCATTTTTAAGTAAAGTCGCTCGTCTGCGCCTAATTCTTGTAGTAAAGCACGTCCTTGGCGCTTTGTTAATCCTGTTAATGGTAATAGATCTGCACCACCATCTCCGAATTTTGTAAAGAATCCTGTTACAGCTTCTGCAGCGTGATCAGTACCGATAACAAGTAACCCGTTTTGCCCACCGATTGCATATTGTGTAACCATACGGATACGCGCTTTAATGTTTCCTTTATTAAAATCGGTTAATGATTCACCTAATAGGTTTTCGTATTGCTTTGAGAATGTGTTAACTGTTGAAGCGATATCAAAGGAAACAGATTGATCAGCTTGAATAAATTGTAATGCTAATTGTGCATCATCTTCATCTTTTTGAACTTTGTAAGGAAGACGTACAGCAATAAACGTTGCGTTACCACTTTCCTTACGAATTTCTTCAACTGCAAGCTGCGCTAAGCGTCCCGCTAGTGTAGAGTCCTGTCCGCCGCTAATGCCAAGTACAAATCCTTTCGCACCTGTTTTTCTTACATAGTCTTTTAAGAAATCAATTCGCTTACGGATTTCTACTTTCGGATTAATTACAGGTTGAACATGTAATGCTTTCATAATCTGTTCTTGTAATGTCATTATGTTTTCCTCCTATTCATATTAAAGCTGTAAATAAGTTTTTATGTATATTGGTACATACTTCTATCCTTTATTATTTCGCAAAACTAACGAATATACAATAGGGTGCGTGTATTATTGGTACGTATTTACTGTACAAGCAGTTGAGCGTCTTTATCCCGCTATTTGTGGGCAGTAAGTAAGACTCCCACCTCAAAATTCGGCGAATGCGAGGAAATTAGGTGGGAGATAACTACCCGTAAAAGCCCGATTGGTGTGGGCTCATAATCAGTGGGGGATGGACAAAATCTCCACTGATTAAAAAGTAAACGTTTCTATTGGACACAAACCAATAGTATCGCAAATTTGTTAAATGTGTTTTTTTAACTTGAGTACAAAATTTTCTAAAAAGAGACAAGCATTACCAAAAATATAATGATAAAATGGTAAGAGCGAGGTGAAAAAATTAATAGAGAGTAAGGGGAGAGTAATATGAAAGCAACAGGAGTTATTCGAAAAGTAGATGAATTAGGACGAATTGTTATTCCTAAAGAATTACGAGATGTATTAGGGATACAAATTAAATCACCACTTGAAATTTTCGTAGAAGAAGATCAAGTCATTTTACAAAAATATCAACCTTACAATACTTGTCAAATAACAGGTGATGTTTCAGAACAAAACATATCATTAGCAAATGGAAACATTACTGTCAGTATAGAGGGAGCGAAATATTTAATGAAAGAAATAGAAAAGTTTTTAAACAAGAGTGAGGTTTAGTTGAAAAGCTTAATGAAGATAGTGAAAAAGGAATTGCATCTTAAAGCCTTTACAAAGAGAAAAGCACTTTTTNNAAAAAGTGCTTTTCTCTTTGATTGCACAGTTGCTGCATTTTCATCCTGTATGCCTGCATCTTTAATAATACGTTGTTTTGCTTTATTTAATAGATGGTTTACTGCTTCACCAAAATAGTTAGCTTCACTTTTTGTGCGGGCTTCTCGTAAACATTTATAGTTTTCTAGCAGTTCCTCTTTTTCGGAGTTTGTTAAGAAATCTTCTATTTTCTTTTTTGTCATACGAAACACCCTTTCTTCTGAGAAACGACGCAATAGAAAATATTTATTTTTCATTATAACAATAATTTTTAAAGAAAGTATAGACTAACGTCGTAATAATTTGTCAATTTCTTGAATCTTCTCATCAGCTTTTCCAATTTGCGTATTTTTAGCCTGCTCACCACCTAGAGCTTGATGCAGAAGAAATGTTTGACCGGAAATAGCAGTGATGATGGATACTTTTATAATTTCTTTTATTGAGGTGACATCGAATAAAACGAGTCCAAGAAGTGCGGCTAGGCTACCAGTAAAAATATCAGTTAAAAACCCAAAATGAAAAAAAGTTTTCAAACGGCGTGGAAGCAATAACTTACCTTGGTTATTGATTAGATGGGAAACGAAGCCAGTAAGACCACCCACGAGAACAGCAGTTAGCCATTGATACATTTCCATCGAATCCACTCCTTTTAGTGAATAAGATTCGATTTTTACATATTGACTCCTTTTAATATTTCATATAAGCATATTGAGAAAATTTGTTTGGATATATTCCTTATTCAATTCAATTATAACAGAAAATTTCAATACATTTCAGTCTATTATATGAATCATTTTTACAATAATATGAATGCAGAAAGGGGCGTGTAATATGTATATAGATTATCAAATAGGAAGTGTAGATGGTTATACAAAAAATATAGGACAATTAGTAAGTATGTTGGAGCATACGAGGACAGTAACATTACAGGGAATAGAAAATATATCGGTCGAGCAATTAGATTTTATCCCGCTATTAACGGGCAGTAAGACTTTCACCTCAAAATTCGGCGAATGCGAGGAAGTTAGGTGGGAGATTAACTGTTCGTAAAAGCCCGATTGGTGTGAGCTCATAATCAGTGGGGATGGACAAAACCCCCACTGATTAAAGTTTCACTTTATTATGCTGAGTGGTGGGAATTCAATGGGTGCTTTACTAAAGCATATAGCAGCCATTGAAAAAGTCCATCAGCTTATTTCATTTCAAAATCGTGACTTCACAAAAGAAGAATTAGAAATATGGGAAGATGTACTGTATTTAGGAGAAGCGGGGAGAACGATTCGTGGTTATGAAATACAGTAGGGTGTATATAAAGAAAATAGAAAAGGAAAAGAAAGTGATTATTCATTGTGTATTTCCGCGAAGAAGCTCTTTCTCAAGACAAGAGGTTGGTAACCGAACGAAGAGCAGAGCGTGATAAATGGAAAAAGATTTCGAAACAGCATAAAAAAGTGTAAAAAACCAAAGGACTATTCCTTTGGTTTTTTTGTATTTGTAAATTTGTAATAATATTATTTATATATATGGACAAAAGGAAATTAATTGTTTAAACTTTACAAAGTATTCATCATAATTGGTTTTGAAAATAGTAATTAGGAAATGGGAAATATTTATAATTAACTCAATTTAACTTTTAACATTGAAAAGTAGGAGGTTCGTAATGGGTAAACTATTAAATGGGTTTCGTGATATGAAAGTAGCGAAAAAGCTATTAATTTCATTTTTTGTAATTTTAATTGTAGCAGTTTCTATTATTGGAGGCATGTCTTATCAAACAGCTAAAAAGAATTTTGAATCACAAATTACGAGTAGTGCTCAAGACAATATAAAAATATTAGATAATTTAATTAATCAAATGATTGAGGCAAAATTTAACGAAGTGAATAACTTTGCACGAGTAATTCATAGTGATATGTATCAAGGGGATAATCAGGATGAACTAAGGAAGACCTTATCTCAATATATTAATTTAAATAAAGATGTTGAACAAGTGTATGTTGCGGGAAATGACAAGAAATTTGTGCAAGAACCAAATATACAAATGGCAGCAGATTATGATCCAACAACGCGTTCTTGGTATAAAGATGCAGTGAGTAAGCAAGGTGGAATCGTGGTCACTGAACCGTATAAGGCAAAAGGCAATGGACATATTGTCGTAACGATTGCAAAACAAACAGAAGATAAAAATGGTGTTGTTGCGGTAGATTTAAGCTTAGAGAATTTATTGAAAACAACAAAGTTAATTAATATTGGTAAAAAAGGATATGCTTTCATTTTAGATGGAAAACAAAAAATAATTGCTCATCCGCAAGAAAAATCAGGAGATAAAGTAGATGATTCTTGGGCGAAGAAAATTTACGAAGATAATCATGGTGCTTTTTCATACTCTTATGGTGATAGTGAAAAGAAAATGGTATTTGCTACAAACTTAAAAACAGGTTGGAAAATCGGTGGAACAATGTACTCAAATGAAGTAATTGAAGCTGCGCAACCTGTATTTTATAATATGTTAATTGTTATGCTTATTTCACTAGTTGTAGGAGGAACACTTATTTATATTGTGACTCTTTCTATTACAAAACCTTTAAAAAGATTGGTTGTCACTTCTAAAGAAATAAGTGAAGGGAATTTAACGCAAACAATTGAAATCCATTCTAATGATGAAATTGGTCAACTTGCAAAAGGTTTTAATGAGATGACAAATTCGTTACGAACGTTAATTGGAAGCATTAATACTTCAGCTGGGCATGTTGCAGCAGCATCAGAAGAGCTAACTGCAAGTGTAAGACAAGCGAGTGAAGCGACTGAACAAATTACAATGGCAATGGATGAAATATCAAGTGGAGCGACGACGCAAACAACAAGCGTAGAAAATGGTGCTATGTTACTGTTTGATGTAACAGAAGGGATTCAGCATGTAGCAAATAGTTCATCATCTATTAATACGGCTTCTGCCCATACTCGTCAAAAAGCAGAAGATGGCGGAAAGCTAGTAGGGGAAACAGTAAATCAAATGCAGTCTATTGTAGAATCTGTTTCACAATCAGATGCATTTATACAGTTATTAAATAATAAATCAAAGCAAATTGGTGACATTTTAGAAGTAATTCAAAATATTGCAGATCAGACAAATCTTCTTGCTTTAAATGCAGCAATTGAAGCGGCAAGAGCTGGTGAGCACGGAAGGGGATTTGCAATCGTTGCAGATGAAGTACGTAAATTGGCAGAGCAATCGAGCGTATCTTCCAGTGAAATTAGTAAATTAATAGGTGAAATACAAGATGATATGAGTAAGACAGTAATATCTATAAATCATGTAAATGAAGAAGTTCAATCTGGACTTGCTATTGCAAATGAAACGAAACAAAACTTTGCGGAGATTTTACAATCTACAAATAAAATTGCTGATCAAATTAAAACGATGGTTGAAACGACTAATGGAATGTCAAAAGGTGCAAATGAAGTATCTATTTCAGTAGGTCAAATTGCGATGACAGCACAAAATAATGCGACTAGTACACAAAATGTCGCAGCGTCAGCTGAAGAGCAATTAGCTTCGATGGAGGAAATTGGTTCTGCAGCTGGAACATTATCTCAAATGGCTGAAGAGTTGCAAGTATTAATTGAAAGATTTAAAGTTTAAAAGAGAACAGACTGTCTCACGAATAGCAGTATGCTAGTGAGGTAGTCTGTTTTTTTATCGTGTAAGGTCAGATTGATACGGGCTAAATATTAATGGGGATGGAGAGGCCTCTTACGATGTTTAAAACTGTATTTTACATAAAATTTGTCGAAAAATAGAGGTGTTTGTTAACTTTGTGTATAATAATAATCATATAGAATACAAATAAAAGGAGATTAATATGGGAGTGTATTGGGGTACAAAAAGACATTCTTGGTTTAGTTATGTCTCATTTTGGCTAAGTATTTCATTTTTTATTGTTTTTCTAATTGAAGTGTTTATATTAAAAACACTTTCGAATAGCGCGGTGCAAATTGTTAAATATTTTTATTTTATACTTGTACCAGTAAACATCTTTCTTAGTTTAAAATTACTATTTAAGAAGAATGAAAAGAAAGCATTATCCATTTTTAGTTTAATTGTATCATTATTATTTACAATTTTAATTATAGCATTAGCAATAGCAGCTACAGGGAAATTTTTTTAAGGAGAGTGATATAAGTCACTCTCCTTTTTTGCTGTTTGCTCACAACTATCCAACTTTTACAAATTTTTGCTAAGGAGTCATTAAGTAGATGCTAGACAAAACTTTCATTGATTAAAGTTTGACTTTATTTGAAACCTTCAGAAGAGTATTAAATAATGAACTAAGATGCATAATAATGGAGATAGAATAAAGTGTTTTGTATATACTATGAAGCAAATGAATAAGGTAAGAACGGTGATATATGGTACAATAATTATGGATAGTGATAGAGATAAAGGGTATATAAAATACTCATCGTTTTTTAGTAAGAGAGGGGTTATCTTATGCTATACGAGGATTTGATGACAGCATTTCAAGCAGCTCCGAATGAAGAAGGTAGAGGCGGCTGGAAATATATAATCCAGGAACAAAATGATACATATGAAATTGTTGGTGAAATGTTAAAAAAGCAAATGAGTGTTGAATTGTATTTTAATGAATATGATGAGGTGAAAATCACTTTATATAAAGATGGAATTCCCATTACTACTATGCAAAGAATTGCTATTTCAAAAGTTGAATTAGACGAAGAGGAAGAAGGTATTCAATTCGTTTTAGAACGCATGCCTAGTCGAATGATTCGGTTGCAATTAAAACCATATCTTGCATTGGAAATGGGGCCGTATTGGGAAGTATGTGATGATTGTGAATGAACAAAAAAAGCATCCAATATTATGGATGCTTTCTTATGTTTTTTGAAGTTGTTTAAAAGCAATAATTGGAAGTAAAATGATACTCACCCATCCAGTTATAGGATATAGAATGTGGAGTAGTTCACTGTAACCGATGTAACTAAAGCAATAACTAATTAGTAAAATGAAGATAATAATATTGTTATTTTTCCATCCAGTGATAGATTGCATTTGTTTTGTCATTCCGAACATATTTCCAACTAAAGTTGTGAACACTTCACCGAAAATAATAAGAACAAAGAAGAAGTGAAAAGTTGCATTAAACCTTCTTACGACTTCAGCCATTGGGATGTTGTATTGATAAAATTGTTCAACTGATAAGATAGATAAATGGCTACATAATAGAATAAAACAAAGTCCTGCACCACCTAAAATTCCACCCCATAAAATGGCCTTTCGATCCTTTACTTCACTGGCTAACGGAACGAGAACGCTTTGAGCGAGAGAAAGATTTAAGGCGACATATGTAATAGGGCTAGTAATCCACTTCATATTCCAACTTTCTGCAGGCATAGTGTTATTAATAGGAGTTGTATCGTGGAAGAAGGTTGTAATAGCAAGTCCTATAATAAAAATCATCATAATAGGTACGACAAGTGTATTTACTTCAAAAACACCTTGTAATCCGCGGCTACCTATGATGAGACAGGCGATAACTGTAATGAAAATACCGAGTTGTCTTGGTAAACGAAGTTGTTCTTCAAACACTGCCCCAGCCCCTGATAGCATAACGCTCGTTACCCCAAATAATACGAGTAATAATAATGTGTTTACAACATTTCCGAATACATCTCCGAATAAATATTTGTTAAACTCTTGAGCTGAAAATGCCCCGATTTGTGATGAGAGTAACATCATCTTTGTGCCGAGCCAAATAAAAAAAAATCCACTTACACATATGCCAATTGTTCCATATAATCCGTTCACTGTAAAAAATTCAACAATTTCTCGTCCAGTAGCAAATCCAGCCCCAACGACAGTTCCGATATAAGTAGCAGCAACTTTCTTTGCTACTTGCCATTGCTGATTGTCCATGTTATCCCTCTTTCTTCCATGATGAGCTTGACTTACTATTATGCATATGTACGAGCTAAGGTAATTAGACATATGAAGTAGTTGAAAAAAATCCATGAATTAAATGATACTAATGAAATATTAAAGGTGTTAAAACTTTGTTACATGTGAGCTAATCGTTCGAAAGGGTAGGAAATGTATGGTAAACTGTAATTGGATGATTAAAAGATAAGCATTACAAAATGATAAGAGGAGTGGATTGTATGGGTACGAAAACAAATGTTGTTGATGTATTAAACAAGCAGGTAGCAAACTGGAATGTGTTATATGTGAAACTACATAATTACCACTGGTATGTGACAGGACCACACTTCTTTACATTACATGAGAAATTTGAAGAGTTTTATAATGAAGCCGGAACGTATATTGATGAGTTAGCAGAACGTATTTTAGCGTTAGAAGGAAAACCATTAGCGACAATGAAAGAATATCTTGCAACATCTAGTGTCAGCGAAGGGACAAGCAAAGAATCTGCAGAAGAAATGGTGCAAACATTAGTGAAGGATTACTCTGCGCTTATTCAAGAATTAAAAGAAGGTATGGAAGTTGCTGATGAAGTTGGCGATGAAACATCAGCTGATATGTTGTTAGCAATTCATACAACATTGGAACAACATGTATGGATGCTAAGTGCGTTCTTAAAATAACGAAAAGTATATAAAGAAAAAATCCATTGAAAAATTCTTTCAATGGATTTTTTGTGATTTTTCAGTTTTCTTTTATGCTATAATATAGTAAAAGGGAGGCGATGCGATGTTTCGCTTTTTCAGAACTGGAAAAGAAGAGCGGGAAATTACGAAAGATGAATTAGAACAAGCGATGGCTAAGTTTTTGGAAACGAATGCTAATCTTGTTTATACAGTATTAGTAAATGATGATTATACGGTAAATTATGATTTGTTAAAGCCATATTTACCTGCATTTCCCACGAATATTTTTCTTATTACGAAGGAAACGCTTGAGGTATTTGAACATACAGAAGAAAATTTAAATCTAGTTAAAGAAATCGATACTGTACAAAAGGCAGTGGATCAATATGTAACGGAAAAAGAAATGTTCCCGATTGTTGAAGGTAGCGAAGATCGCCTCATATGCGGAATGAAATTAGGACCATACTTAAATCGTATATTAAAAAGAAATTTATATATTTCAGAAAAACATTATTTAGTTTCAAGTAAACCGGATAGGAAAAAAAAGAAAAGTGGATAGATATAATGAAAACAACAATACATATATTGTTGTCTTTTTTTGTTTGATAAAATATTGATTTTTCAGTCTATTCTTATTTATACTAAATGTATTGGACAGGGAAGAGTAACTATTAAGCATCATTTTGAGAATAAGGTATTGTTAGCGTGGGTTATACAAAGTGGTATAAAGATTCGCAAAAAAATATTATAAAAGGTTTCGGGGGAATTGGTACATGAAAAATAGTATGACTTACATTCAATTATTAAATGAAACGTTACGTTGTTATGCAAATAAAGGAAGTTTTGAAGCGTACAATTATATAATGGAAAACGCTACAGGTGTAATAGGGAATGAGGCGCAAATATATAATTTTAAGTATGCACTCGCAAGTGCATCGGGACTTGAAAAAGAAGCATTACATTTAATGAGAGAGGCCATTATAGAAAAGGGATTCTGGTATGGAAATGAGTATTTAATTTCCGACGAAGATTTAAAATCACTACATAAATTTGAAGAATTTCATACAATGGTGCAATTATGTAAAGAAAGAGAAGAATTAGCACATAAAAAGGAAAGACCAGATGTGAAATATATATACAGTAAGAAAGAGGGAAATCTACTACTTACATTGCATGGTAACCAAGAAAATATACAAATAGTAGAACCATATTGGAAATCTGTTTTGATACAAGATTATATGTTAGCTTTACCACAGTCTTCACAAATTGAGTTTTCAGATGGATTTGTTTGGGAGGATATAGAGAGAGGGAAAGAGGAATTAAAAGAGCATTACAATAAGTTTATAGAAAATCATACAGTAGAAAGTGTAATCATTGGTGGTTTTTCTGCAGGGGCGAGAGTAGCTTTATATACGATTTTACAACAAGATATAAATGTAGATGGTTTTGTTTTTATGGCACCATGGCTTCCTGAGATTGAAGAATGGGATGAGTTGTTGGGTGTGCTGAAGGATAAACATATAAAAGGATATATAGTATGCGGGGATCAAGATGAAGATTGTTTCGAATCCACTCAGCAATTTGTACAACTATTAAGAGAGAAGAATATAGAACATAAGTATAAAGTTGTGCCTGACTTAGATCATGATTATCCTATTAACTTTGAAGAGCTATTAAAAGAAGCTATTGAATATATAGGAAATGAAAATAATAAGTAGTAAGAAAAAGAGATGTATCATATGTGATGCATCTCTTTTTAGAATTATAAATTAAAAGCATTTGCTAGTAAGCGATAAGAATTTAATTTATCTTCAAATCGATGAGTAATCGTGACAATCATAAATTCTTCAGTATTGTATGCTTTGCTTAAGTTTACTATTTTTTCTTTCACAGATGAGGGGTCACCCACGATCATACGTTGACGATTTTCTTTTATACGGAATAAATCATAAGCACTATATGAATAATTTTGAGCAGTTTCGATAGAAGGAGTACCGGTAGTTCGTTTTCCTTGCTCTAGTAATAAGATTGATAGATCTAAACTAGAAGCAATTTTTTCCGCTTCTTCATTTGTTTCTCCACAAATAACAAAAATAGCGACGATTGATTTTGGTTTTTCTCCTAAAAATGAAGGTTGGAAATGTTCCTGATAAGCCTTCATAACTTCTGAGCCTCCGAAGCCATTAATAAACTGTGCAAATGCAAAAGAAGCTCCATTGTTTGCCGCGATTTTAGCGCTTTCTCCGCTAGAACCGAGCAACCACATTTCAGGAGATGTTGGAATAACTGGAGTAGCCTTTAAATTTGCATAATGATGATTTTCTGGTACTTGGTCATGTAAGTACATTGCAACATCCGTGATTTGCCCTGGGTATTGATCAAGTGAGACCATTTTTCCTTCTTGAAGTGCGCGAGTTGCTATTGGCATACCACCAGGTGCTCTACCAACACCGAGGTCGATGCGGTTTGGATAAAGCGCTTCTAAAACACGGAAGTTTTCGGCAACTTTATATGGACTATAATGTGGCAACATAACACCACCTGAACCGACTCTGATATGAGCCGTTTTCGCTGCAATATGAGAAATAAGTATTTCTGGACTTGAGCCAGCTAAGCTTACGGAATTATGGTGTTCGGATACCCAAAAACGTGTAAATCCGAGTTTTTCAACTTCTTGTGCAAGCGTAACTGTATGTGAAAAAGCTTCAACTGCTGTGCTACCATCTGAAATAGGGGATTGGTCTAATACACTTAATTTGATCATAGAATATACCTCTCAATCTTAATGTACATCCTATTATATATTTACTTACGAATAATGCGTAATGAAATGCTCAAAATGAAAAGCAGATAATCTTATATCGCTTTTAACGAGAAAATCCTCGCTCATAATGATTCATTTCGACTAGGTTTAAAATATATTCGTAGTTGTCAATCTCACGTTTTATTTGTTCACGTTCTTTTTCAGATAGTTTCATATTGCTAAGTTTTTTACATAGGTGTTGTTTCTTTAATTCTAAATGCTTTTTTGTAGCGTGGTAGTCGTAAGCATGTTTCATTTGCAACACTCCTTCCTTACAGTTGCTTTATTATATGAGGCATGGATAGATGAGAGAGATGTACTTTATGTACTTTTCGTGAATATTCCAATTGCTATGGTGTTATGTTTAAGGGGATTTATGAATACAATGCACTAAACCACTAATGCCCATTTTATGAAGTAAGGGGTGGAATTGTGCAGAAAGATATAATATATAACACTAAGATGGATGAAACGTTACAAGTTATAGATAAAGGATTGAAGAAGACGACACGTTCGAAACAAATTATTGTAGTAGGGGCTGGTATGGCTGGATTAGTTTCGGCATCTTTATTAAAGGCTACAGGACATGAAGTGAAGATTTTTGAAGCAAACAATCGTGTAGGTGGCCGCATAGAGACAGTTAGAACGGAAGATACTGGATTATATTTAGATGTTGGAGCGATGAGAATTCCGTATTCGCACACGTTAACGATGGCATATATAAGAAAGTTTGGGCTACAGGTGAGCCCTTTTATTAATAGGAATGAAACAGATATCCTCTACGTAAATAGTCGTAAAACGACGTTGAGACAATATGAAAAGGACCCAAGTATTTTAAGGTATCCTGTGGAAATGAACGAAGATGGGAAAACGTCTGAGGAGCTATTATTATTAGCGGTACAGCCAATTATAAATTTTATTAAACGAAATCCAGAGAAGAATTGGGATATTGTAGTAAAGGATTTTGGAAGGTACTCAACAGGTCAGTTTTTAAAGTATCATCCATATCAATATAATACGTATTTTTCGCCAGTGACGATTGAGATGATCGGTGTTCTATTAGACTTAGAAGGTTTTTTGGAAAGGTCATTCGTTGAGACGTTACGTTTTTTATACATTATGCAAGAGGAAAGCGGATTTTGCGAAATAATAGGTGGAAACGATAGATTACCAAAGTCTTTTTTACCACAATTAGAAGAAAATATTATATATAATCAAAAATTAATGAAGCTTCATCAACATACCAATGGTGTGACAGCGTATTACCGGAATGAGGAAACTTTTGAATATAGTAGTATAACAGGCGATTTAGTTATTGTTACAATACCTTTTTCAACGATGCGCTTTGTAGAAGTAGACCCGTTGGATTCTATATCTCATGACAAATGGAAAGCAATTCGTGAATTGCATTATATGCCAGCGACGAAAATAGGAATTCAATTTAAAAGCCGGTTTTGGGAAGAACAAGGACAATTAGGTGGCAGAATTATAACGGATTTGCCAATCCGTTATGCATATTATCCAAGTCATGGAATTGGAGAGAAAGGATCTGCCATGATGCTAGGAAGTTATACATGGTCTTATGATGCGTTGTTATGGGATGGATTATCAAAGGGTGATCGTATTTATTACGTATTACAAAACTTAGCAACAATATTAGGTGGTCAAGTATATGATGAGTTCATGTCTGGAATGCCAAAAAGTTGGACATTGGATCCATATGCGCTTGGAGGGTTCGCACTTTTTCAAGCTGGCCAAGAATCTGAGCTTCAACAAGCAATTGTAAAATCTGAAGGGAGAATATATTTCGCTGGAGATCATACAACATTATATCACGGATGGATTCAAGGTGCGATTGAATCTGGAGTTCGTGTAGCGATAGAAGTAAACGAATAAAATGTGTAAGTTCAGAAATTTCTTTACTGTATAACTTGAGATGGATATTATTATATATAAAAGAATTGTAGGGAGTGCTCACAATGAATCCGTTATTATTCGATTTTCCTTCTGAATTTTATACTGATAGGCTTTTTATTCGAATGCCGAAACCAGGTGATGGTAAAGTTGTATATGATGCCATTCAGGCTTCAATGCAAGAATTAAAACCTTGGATGAGTTTTGCACAAAAAGAGCAAATGGAGGAAGAAATAGAAGAGAGTATTAGAAAATCGCATATTCAATTTTTACAGCGTGAGGATTTAAGATTACTAGTATTTTCAAAAGAAACAGGTGAATTTATTGCATCTAGCGGATTACATCGTATTAATTGGGATATACCTCAATTTGAAATCGGGTATTGGATTGATTCAAGATTTAGTGGAAAAGGATATATGGTAGAGGCTGCGAAAGGTATAACAGATTACGCTTTTTCTGAACTGAAAGCAAATCGCGTAGAAATTCGTTGTGATTCTCTAAATAAGAAGAGTAGAGCGATACCAGAGAAATTAGACTTTAAATTAGAGGGTATTTTAGAAAGTGCAAGTGTTGCGGTGGATGGTAATGGATTAAGGGATATGTGTGTGTTTGCAATGACGAGAAATACATATGAAAAAGAAGAGCTGTAAGAAAACAGCTCTTCTTTTTGTGCATTATGGTATAGGATGACCGTTAGAGCTTTCAAAAATTGTAAACCATTGTTGACGGTTTAAGTTAACTTTTGTAGCAAGAGCGGCCGTTTTTACACGATCTAATTTACCAGATCCGACGATTGGCATCATATTAGCTGGATGTGCAAGTAACCATGCATACATAACAGTATCGATGCTATTAACACCTAGCTCATTAGCGATTTTTTGCACAGTTTCACGTACATGTACAGCGCGTTCAGTTTGACTAGTAAAGATTTTACCACCAGCAAGTGGAGACCAAATCATTGGATGGATTCTTTTTTCCTGACATAAATCAATTGTACCTTTCTCAAAATGCTCAAGCTGCAACGCAGATACTTCGATTTGATTTGTAATGAGCGGGAAATCTAAGTACGAACTTAACATATTAAATTGGGAAGGTAAAAAGTTAGATACACCGAAGTGACGAACTTTTCCTTCTTTTTTTAATCGTGAAAATGCCTCTGCCACTTCATTTGGATCCATAAAAGGATCAGGGCGATGAATAAGTAGTACATCAATATAATCCGTATGTAAATTTTTAAGTGATGCTTCTGCACTTTGAATAATATGTTCTGCACTTGTATTGTAGTGGGCAACATACCTTTCTGGGAATTTTGGTGATGGGGGAGCGATTCCACATTTTGTGACAATTTGCATGTTTTCACGTAAGGAAGGCTTTAATTGTAAAGCGTCTCCAAACAGACCTTCACAGGAATATCCGCCATAAATATCAGCGTGATCGAAAGTAGTAATTCCCATATCCATACATTCTTCAATGAAAGACAGTAATTCTTGTTTCGTCATATTCCATTCTGCTAAACGCCAGAACCCTTGGATGATACGAGAAAATTCTAGTGTTTCAGTCATTTGGACTCGTTCCATAGTAGTGCCTCCCTGATGCATAATATTGTTTTGAAAGGGTTTTCTTTCTCGCGTTTTATTATATAAAGATTGCTTTGGGCATGCAATCAATATGTCTTGTGAAAAAAATATATTTTTCTGTATGCTATAATGTAAGGAGATTTAGTTATAAGGAGAGGAATGAAATGATTCCAGTAACAATATTAACTGGTTTTCTTGGAGCTGGGAAAACGACATTATTAAATCGCATTTTATTAGAAGATCACGGAAAAAAATTAGCAGTGATTGTAAATGAAATAGGGAAAATTGGTATCGATAATCAGCTGATTATGAATGTTGAAGAAGAAATTATGGAAATGACAAATGGCTGTTTATGCTGTACAGTACGTGAAGATTTGCTCGTTGCGTTAAAACAATTACTGGATGTAAAAGCAGAAGGTAAAATAGATTTTGATGGTTTAGTAATTGAAACGACTGGTCTTGCAAATCCAGGACCGATTATTCAAACATTCTTTTTAGATCCAGTAATTCAATCTGCATACCAAATTAACGGCGTTGTAACTGTAGTAGATAGCTATCATATACATAAACACTTTGAAAAAGGGCTGGAAGCAAAAGAACAAATCGCATTTGCTGATGTAGTATTAGTGAATAAACTAGATTTAATTGAAGAAAGTGAGAAAGAAAATCTTTTGCATGAACTTCAAGGAATTAATCCGACTGCAAAGTTAATCCCAACGACTAACTGTGAGGTAGATATACCATCATTACTACAAATTCAAACGTTTAAAACAAAAGATACGTTACAAATTTCTCCTCATAAAGAGCATAATCATCTAGAAGGCGTAAAATCGTTTGTATTACGTGAAGAGCGTCCGTTAGATATACAAAAACTGAATGAGTGGATGTTAGCTGTCGTCCAAGAACTAGGGGAGTATTTGTATCGCTACAAAGGAATTTTATCTATTGATGGAGTAGACAAACGTATCGTTTTCCAAGGTGTACATACACTGTTTGCAGCTTCGTACGATAGGGAGTGGCAAGAAGGTGAAAAGAGAGTAAGTGAAGTAGTTTTCATCGGAAAAGATATTAATAAAGAATGGTTCCAAGAACACTTTGAAGAATGTGTAAAATAGGCCTGCGTAATTGCAGGTTTATTTTATTTACTAATTATCGGGTTATTTGGTATAGTATTCCGAAAATACTATACGTTTATTATTTTTGGAAGGAGTGCGTCTAATGGTTCTTGGCGTACTTACTAAAAGTGATTCGTCATCTGGTTATGAAATACAACAGGCTCTAGATATGGTGCAAAATAGTAAATATCATAAGGTCTCATCCGTTGCTTGTATGAATAGATTTATTAGATTATGTTTTTTCTTGATCCCTCATCGAACTTTTTATGACTATACATTAGCCAGTTCATCTTAGGCTATTCATACTCCTTATATCCCCTTTAAGGCCTTTTAAAAATATTCCATATAATAAGGTCTATTTAGCTATGCCTTCTCCTTTAAACAAGTTATATAAACTTATAGATTGACTAATCGTAAGAAAAAGCCTGTTTTCACAGGCTTGTATTTTCATCTAAAATTAATTCCATTACTACACCTACAACGGGGCCCTCATCATCAATATCTCCATTTAAGCGAAAACCAAATGATTCATATAGTCCCATTGCGCGTTTGTTGTCTGGATGTAAACTTAAATAAATTATTTTACAGTCAAATTTTTGTTGTAAAAATTGAATTAGTAAGCGAAGGAAACGTTTTGCGTATCCTTTTCCTTGAGATTGTTGGTCAATCATAAAACGGTCTAACCATACGCTTTTATATTTTTCCCAGTACCAACCGTACATTGCATATCCGACAAGTGTTTCTTCATCGTATAGACCGACTGACGTTCCGTTTCCCTCATATAATGATTCCGCTAAAGAAAACGTATTGCTTTCAATAAATTGTTGCTGGTCTTTTGCGACGTTTAAAGCAGCTACTGAACGCCAATTTTTGTCTGTTACTTCACAAATGTGAAGATTCATAGTTCCAACTCACCTTCTAAAATAGTATAGCTTAAAGCTAATATGGATAATTTTACTTGTTCTTTTGGTCAAGTCAAGGATAAATACATGAAAAGGCAGCTGAATAACATATTCAGCTGCCCAGAAAATATAGTTAATTAGTTGCTTCTTTTAAGGTATTTACGTTTTCTTCCATTAAAGTGAAGTAATCTTTATTATTTTTCACATCATCTTCAGAAATAGTAGCAAGATGATTTAAGCGTAAAATCTTTGTACCTGTTTCTTTTTGAATAACGGATGCTACTTTTGGAGTAGAGAATGTTTCAAATAAAATATATTTTAAGTTATGCTCTTTTGCTGTTTTTGTAATATTAGCAAGTTGCTTTTGAGAGGGTTCATCAGAGGCTGAAATTCCAGCAATAGGAATTTGTTTCAAACCATAGCGTTGTTCCCAGTAACCATAAGCAGCATGAGAAACTAAAATTTCTTTCGTTTTTGCATTTGTTACAACTGCTTTAAATTGATCGTCTAAATCAGTAAATTTTGTTTGCAGTGCTGCAAAGTTCTTTTCGAATTCTTGTTTATGGTTAGGTTGTAATTCTACAAGGGCATTTTTAATTTTCTCTGCCTGTTTCATCGCCAGTATAGGATCTAACCATACGTGTGGGTCTTTATCGTGTTGATGTTCTTCTTCTTTATGTCCATCTTCATGATCGTGATGCTCTTCTTCTGATGAAGCACGAAGTTCGAACCCTTTTGATGCATTTACAGTTTTAACATTTTCTTTTTTTAATGCTTTTTCCATTTTCTCAGCAAATGGTTCTAATTCAGCACCGTTATAAACGAATAAATCTGCTTTTGCAACTTGTACTGTTTGTTTTTGACTTGGTTCAAATGTATGTGAATCTGCACCAGGTGGGTAAATTGCTTCAACATTTACATAGTCTCCACCGATTTTTTTTGCGAAATCTGCAAGAGGGAAGATGGTTGTATAAACAGTTAGTTTTCCATCTTTCTTGGTTGCTTCTTCTTTTTTATTTGAGCAACCAGCAAAAATTAAAGTGAAAATAAGTAAGAATGAAAATATAGTCAATTTTTTAGGCATAAAGTTCTCCTCTTTTCTTTTTTACGGATATATCTTCCCCAATTATAGAAGAAAAATATCATTTTAACACAAAACGGAATAATTACGTTTTAGTTTGCGAACTTAGTATAATACATCTTTAATAAAGTTGCAATAAATAATAATCATTCCGATTTAATTTTTGTAAAGTTGTCAAATGTAGATGTATTATTTTTGCAAATGCATGCATATGTGACAACGCTGTTTTCATATATTTGAAAGGAGGGTGAAGAGGGGGCTGAGTGCTTGGGTTACTTAATGGAAACTATCTTATTGATATTAGCAGTAGTATTGCCATTATTTTTTGTATTAATCTTTTTAAGAAGATTAATAGGTAATTTAGGGGATGCTACAACAATAACGAAATTACCAGTGAAAGATGAAAAAAAGAGTGAGTAAAGCGCTATGCGTACGCATAGTGCTTTACTTGTGGTAAAATAAGAACTGGAAACTTCTAAAAGTTGTATTTTGCTGAAGGAGAGAAAAGTAAACTAAGAGGTATATGCATATATGAATAAGCGAACAGCGTTAGTACTTGGTGCAAGTGGGTTAGTTGGGCAAGGGATAACGCGTCTATTACTTGAATCAAATTACTACGATTCGGTTACTATTTTTGTTAGAGAACCGTTGCAATGGAAACATGAGAAGTTACAGCAAAAGCAAGTAGACTTTTCGGTATTAGAGGAATATAAAGAGTTTTTTGCTGTAGATGATGTTTTCAGTTGCTTAGGAACAACAATAAAAAAAGCAAAAACAAAGGCGAATTTCAAAAAAGTAGATTATGAATATACGTTACGTGCTGCTTGTTTAGCTGAAAAACAAGGGGTGCAAAACTTTCTTGTTGTGTCTTCGATGGGAGCAAATCCTAAATCATTTTTCTTTTATTCACAAGTAAAAGGAAAAATGGAAGAGGAATTGCAAAAGTTAGTGATCGGTGGTATTCACATTTTTAGGCCATCATTATTAGTAGGAAATCGAAAAGAATTTCGCTTTGGTGAACGAATGGCTGAAAAGTTATTTCGTATGATTCCTTTTATATTTACAGGTGCTTTTAAAAAATATAAACCTATATGTGCTAAAGATGTGGCAAAAGGGATGTATATAACTGCGCTGCGAGAAGAATCAGGTATCCATATTTATAATTCAAATGAAATTACAGCGATAGAATAAATAAAACCGAGAAGAATGGCTTCTCGGTTTTATTCCGCTATTTGCGGGCAGTAANNGAGGAAGTTAGGTGGGGGATCAACTGCCCGTAAAAGCCCGATTGGTGTGGGCTTATAATCAGTGGGGGATGAAGAAAACCCCTATTAATTAAAGTTTCACTTTATTCATATTGATTTTCCCAGGTGCTCTCTTATATTGATATGGTTCTTGTAATTCAAAGCCAAGTTCATTGGCGGCTATTCTTGGGAAGTACGGATTGCGAAGTAATTCACGTCCGATAAAAATTAAATCTGCTTCGTTATTATTTAAAATTTGCTCCGCTTGTGCCCCCGTCGTAATCAATCCAACCGCACCTGTTGCAATCTTAGCGTTTTCTTTAATGTGTTTGGCATATTGTACTTGATAACCAGGATACACATCAATATGTGCTGGTACAACTGCTCCAGAACTACAGTCTATTAAATCTACTCCTTGTTCTTTCATCCATTTTGTATACTGAACGTAATCTTGAACAGTTAACCCATCAGGATGATAATCATTTGCTGAAATACGAACAAATAAAGGACCATTCCATACTTCATTTACAGAATCAATGATTTCGCGTAAAAAGCGATAGCGATTTTTAGCTGAGCCTCCGTATTCATCCTGTCGCTTATTAGTAAGTGGAGAAAGAAATTCATTAATAAGATAACCGTGAGCGCCGTGTAATTCAATAACGTCAAATCCAGCTTGTTTTGAACGTAACGCAGCCTTTTGAAAAGCTAATACGGTGTCTTTAATTTGTTGTATACTCATTTCTATGGGTATTTTCATTGTATCATTAAATGGAATTTCCGAAGGAGCGAAAGCATCGGTTTCTAATTCCGCTTTTCTTCCAGCATGAGCGAGTTGAATGGCTGCTTTTGCATCGTTATCATGTATAAATGTTGTCGTTTCATGTAATCCTTCAATTAGGCTATCATCCCAAATCCCTAAGTCCTTGTTAGAAATTCGTCCTTCAGGTAACACAGCTGTTGCTTCAATCATAACTAAACCCACTTGACCGGCAGCGCGAGTTCCATAATGAATGAGATGAAAATTTGTTACGCAGCCGTCCTCATTCTCCGATGAATACATGCACATAGGCGACATAACGATACGGTTTTTTAGCGTAATGTCCTTAATTGTATAAGGTGAAAAAAGTTGTGAATTCATCAAATAGCCTCCTTGATTGAAATTTCTTACATTGTATCATTCTCCTTTTTGTTTCTCTAATAAAATGCTTATACGAAAAATTTTGTCTATTCGTGTTACAATGACTAATATGAAATGAATGGGAGGATGACATATGTACCAAGCTTATTATGAAAGTGAATTAGGTTTGCTGGAAATTACAGCGAACCAAGAAGGTATTACGTCTGTTATATTTGTTGATGAACGACAAGAAAAAAATACAAATGAAATGATAGACCAGTGTATAAATGAGCTGGATGAATATTTTAAAGGAAAAAGAAAAGAGTTTACTGTACCATTGTCGGCGAAGGGGACACCCTTTCAAAAAAATGTATGGGATGCACTCTATACTATTCCGTATGGCGTAAGTGTTTCATATTTAGATATTGCAGAGAAGGTTGGAAATACGAAGGCTGTACGAGCGATAGGAGGAGCAAATAGTCGTAATCCAATTTCAATAATCGTTCCTTGTCACCGTGTAATAGGAAAGAGTGGAAAGCTTGTGGGGTATGCGGGTGGTTTATGGAGGAAAGAGTGGCTATTAAAACACGAAGGTATTTTGAAATGAAGTATGGATGGAAAGGGGGATTGTTTTGGAATGTATAAATTGTGGGCAACCTTGCGTAAATGACCAGTTAAATTGTGCAAGTTGTCAGCGTAATTTGCACAATGAACAAGGTGAAGGAAGCTCGCTAATAGACAAAGAACTAGAAGAATATGTGGGGCAATATCCGTATTACAAAAGAAAATGGGAGCTTGAGAATAAGCGAATTGTAAGGTGGAGCTGGAATGGTTGGGCTGCTATTTTTAAGGTTCAAAATCCATTTGACATAGAAGATAGATTACAAGTGAATGTTATACAAAAATGTGGATGGAAAATAATTTCTGACCGCTTTTTTTCTTTTTTATTAAAAAAATATTTGATAAAATCAGAAATTTTTGTATAATGATATGTATTATTATACAGGCTTTCATTTATACATATAGATTGGGGGAAGGAAGAATGAAGAGGAAGGTAACAGCGCTTGCTACACTTGCGTTATCGACTAGTGTACTGGTTGCAGGATGTGGGAATGGGGAGAAGGATTCGACAACGAAGAAAGGATCAAATAAGGGAGTGGCAGATAAACAAGTTTTAAATTTACTAGAAACAGCTGAAATTCCTTCAATGGATACATCTAAATCAACGGATTCTGTATCTTTCCGTGTATTTGTAAATGCAATGGAAGGATTATATCGTCTAGATAAAGATAATAAACCAACTCCAGGTATGGCAAAAGATGTGAAGATTAGTGAGGATAAAACGACATATACATTTGAATTACGTGATGCAAAGTGGTCAAATGGTGATCCAGTTCGAGCACAAGACTTTGTATATGCATGGCAACGTGCGTTAGATAAAGCAACAGCTGCAGAATATGCATTTATTTTATTTGATGTGAAAAATGCACAGAAAGTAAATAAAGGAGAGTTACCGTTAGATCAATTAGGTGTGAAAGCAAAGGATGATAAAACGTTGGTAGTAGAATTAGAACAACCAGCACCTTATTTCCTTGAGCTTACTTCGTTCCCTACATTTTTTCCATTAAATGAAAAATATGTGAAAGAACAAGGGGATAAATACGCATTAGAAGCAGATAAATTATTATACAATGGTCCATTTACATTAAGTGAATGGAAGCATGAACAAAGTTATCAATTAAAGAAGAACCCAAATTATTGGGATAAAGATGTTGTAAAGTTACAAGAAATTAATGTAAGTGTAGTGAAAGAAACGAGCACTGGGGTAAATTTATATGACAGTGATCAAGCTGATCGTGTGATTTTAAGTTCTGAGTTTGTTGATAAATATAAAAAGAATAAACCAGATGAATTTAAAACAAAACTAGACCCACGTATGTATTTCTTACGCTTCAATCAACAAAATGCAACATTTAAAAATCAAAAGGTTCGTGAAGCTATTGATTTAGCGTACGATAAAAAAGGAATTGCTAATGTTATTTTAAATGACGGTTCTTTGCCGGCGTATTTCTTAGTGCCTGAAAAATTTACGACAGGACCAGATGGGAAAGACTTCCGCACAGTAAATAAAAACTTCCACGACAGTAAAGATAATGTAGCGAAGGCAAAAAAATTATGGGAAGAAGCGAAGAAAGAGCTCGGTCAAGATACAATTACAGTAGAATTGTTAAATGATGATAACGGTAGTCGTAAAAAAGTGGGCGACTTTATTAAAGAGGAGTTAGAGAAAAACTTACCGGGTATTAAGGTGAATTTAAAGCAACAACCATACAAGCAAAAACTAGATTTAGAGAAGAAGTTACAATACGAATTCTCGCTATCCGCATGGAGCCCAGATTATCCAGATCCAATGACTTATATTGATATGTTCATTACAGGAAGCCCATTTAATGAAATGGCATATTCTAATCCGAAGTATGACGATTTAGTAGCGAAATCAAAAGGAGAACTATTAAAAGATGATGCAGCACGCTGGAAAGCACTTGCAGAAGCTGAAAAAATCTTAATTGGTCAAGATGCTGCAATTTCTCCTACGTACCAACAAAGTACAGCTTATTTAGAGAAGCCGTACGTAAAAGGTATTGCTAACCATACGTTTGGTGGCGATTTTAGCTATAAATGGGCATATATTACAAAAAAATAGCATAAAAAAAGGTGAGTGAATTTTCGCTCATCTTTTATTTGTATAAGGAGGAGCGACAGTTGCTAAAGGGAATCAATCATCTTTGCTTTTCAGTGTCTAATTTAGAAGACTCTATTAAATTTTATGAAAAAGTACTAGAAGGGGAATTATTAGTTAAAGGGAGAAAACTTGCATATTTTAATATATGTGGAGTATGGGTAGCGCTTAATGAGGAGGTACATATTCCGAGAAATGAGATTCATCAATCGTATACGCACCTCGCAATTTCTGTTGAACGAGAAGACTTTGAACGTCTGTTACAGCGATTAGAAGAAAATGTTGTTCATATTCTACAAGGAAGAGAACGTGATGTGAAAGATTATGAGTCTATATATTTTGTTGATCCTGATGGTCACAAATTTGAATTTCATTCAGGGACGTTACAAGACCGTCTAAATTATTATAGGGAAGAGAAACCTCATATGACATTTACTAAGGAGGGAGAACAATTGCACGCACTTGTAATTGGTGGAACAGGGATGTTAAAGAAAGTTTCTATGTGGCTTTGTGATCAAGGGTTCCTTGTCTCTATTATTGGGAGAGATGAAGTGAAGTTAGAAAATGTTAAGCGAGCGAGTTCTGTACCAGAAAACATTACATGTCTTCCGTTGGATTATCATAATGATGCCGATGTAACACTATCTATTAAAAGTGCAATTGAGAAAAATGGTCCAATAACACTAGTTGTCGCATGGGTACACTCAAGTGCAAAGCATGCGTTATCACTCATTTGTAAAGAGATAGAATTGTCGTCTGAAACATACAGTTTATTTCATATTTTAGGCAGTAAAGCATCGCGTATGACCGCACAAAAAATAGGTGGTATACAATGTAGTTATCATAGAGTTATATTAGGTTTTATTTTAGAAAATACATACGGAAAATGGCTTACCCATGAAGAGATATCAAATGGGGTAATAAAGGGGATTAAAAGTAAATGTGATGAATGGATTGTAGGGGGAGTGGAACCGTGGGAATTGCGGCCAAAATGGTAAGGGAGAATGAAAACAACTGTGTATGTAACAAGGCACAGTGAAACGGAATGGTAAAGTGAAGCGATGTGCAGATATAAGTCATTTTCAGTAAACGTAAAAAAGGCCGCATGGCGGCCTTTTTTGGGGGTATAAAAACTATCAATTACGTTTTTTATACCAGAAGTGATCGAATTTTTTATGTTTGCAAGAAGGGAACTTATGCCCACCATCTTTGCAATCATCCCATTTGTGCCCGTCATCATGACAGTCCTTACCATGATCCCATGAATCATCGCAAGAGCGACCGTGTCCGTGAGGGAAGAATTCGAATTTTTTACAGAAACTTCGTTTTGTCCAGAAAAATTTCTTTTCAAAGCGTATGCATTTTGTAACGAAAGTACAATGTTTCACGCGAGTACGTTTTGTAACTAAAACGCATTTTTTTCTATGCGTAACTTTCGTAACGAATGTCCATTTTTGAACGCGTACACGCGTACATTTTGTAACAAATGTCCATTTTTTTACATGAGTACATTTTGTAACGAAAGTACAATGTTTAACATGAGTACATCTTGTTCTTGGACATTTACGCCCTGTTGTACATTTATGATGAGAGAATTTATCATCATCGCACTCAAAAGTACTTGGATCTTGGTGTAAGAAATCCTCCATTCCAGCACTTTTGATTTCTTCAACAGCTTTTCTAATATCACGTTTCATAAAAATCCCCCTTATCATGTATTAAAGTAAAAAGGTATTCTTTTTCCTTAACATGATATGAGATAGGGTGTATTTCTGAACAGGACAGGAGTGTAATTTTCTATAAATAGATGATAGCGGATGTATGGACAAGACAAGGCGCATACATTGAATGAAGAGAACTGAGAAGGGATGAGAAAATATGCTGCCTTCATATGATTTTTTTGTTCATCCAATGTACTTAGTGGAATTGAAAAAAGACATTTGGTCAGATAGTCCAGTTCCAGCAAAATTAACTTATGGAAAAAAGAAGTATGACATTGATATCGTCTACCGGGGTGCTCATATTCGTGAATTTGAGAAAAAGTCTTATCATGTTATGTTTTATAAACCGAAAAAATTTCAAGGTGCGAAAGAGTTTCATTTGAATTCTGAGTTTATGGATCCGTCTCTCATACGAAATAAATTATCTTTAGATTTTTTTCATGATATTGGTGTACTTTCTCCAAAATCACAACATGTATTTATAAAAATTAATGGTCAAATTCAAGGCGTATATTTACAGTTAGAATCAGTTGATGAAAACTTTTTGAAAAATAGAGGATTACCGAGTGGTTCTATTTATTATGCTATAGATGATGATGCGAATTTTTCTTTAATAAGTGAGCGAGATAAAGATGTTAAGACAGAGCTCTTTGCGGGGTATGAATTTAAATATTCGAATGAAAATAGTGAAGAGCAACTGAGTGAATTTGTATTTCAAGCGAATACTTTGTCGAGGGAAGCGTATGAAAAAGAAATTGGGAAATATCTTCATGTTGATAAGTATTTACGGTGGTTAGCTGGAGTTATTTTTACGCAAAACTTTGATGGTTTCGTTCATAACTATGCACTATATCATAACGATGAGACAAATTTATTTGAAGTCATACCGTGGGATTATGATGCGACTTGGGGACGGGATGTACAAGGGAGACCACTAAATCATGAATATATCCGTATTCAAGGATACAACACGTTAAGTGCAAGATTGTTAGATATACCTGCAATTAGAAAACAATACCGAAGTATTTTAGAAGAAATATTAGAAGAACAATTTACAGTTTCTTTTATAAGGCCGAAAGTAGAAGGAATGTGTGAATCGATTCGTCCGTATGTACTACAAGATCCATACATGAAAGAAAAAATAGAAACATTTGACCAAGAGGCTGATATGATTTATGAATATATAAATAAGAGAAGAAAGTATATACAAGATCACTTACATGAATTGGATTAATTTTGAAAGAGATTGAAACATTATCAATCTCTTTTTTTGTATAATAAAGATGCAACAATAAAGTGAAACTGTAATCAGTGGGGGTTTTGTTCANNTGAGGTGGGAGTCTTACTGCCCACAAATAGCGGGATAAAAAGTGAAGTAGTATTCATTTGATAAAGAATGGAGTGTGTAGAGATGACGGTTCAATGGATTGATTGGGCAAAGCAAATACAATCTATAGCTCAAGCGGGTTTAACGTATTCTAAGGATGTGTATGATATAGAGCGTTTCCAACAATTAAGGGATATTTCGATTTCGATGATGTCACATTACACAAAAACAGATTGGGAAGTCGTAGAGAAATTATTTGCAAGTGAGACAGGCTATCAAACACCAAAAGTTGATATACGAGCAGTTATTTTTCAAAATGAAAAACTGTTATTTGTGAAAGAAAAAAGTGATGGGAAATGGGCATTGCCAGGTGGATGGGCTGATATTGGTTATACGCCAACAGAAGTTGCTGCGAAAGAGGTTTTAGAAGAGACAGGTTATAAAGTAGATCATTTTAAGTTACTAGCTGTATTTGATAAAGAAAAACATCAACCATCTCCTTCAGCAACACATGTATATAAAATTTTTATTGGTTGCAAGATTGTTGGAGGGGAAAAGAAAGTTAGTATTGAAACAGAAGAAATAGAGTTTTTTGGTGAGAATGAATTGCCAAATGTATCAATTGCTAGAAATACAAAAGAGCAAATTAAAGAAATGTTTGCCTACATGAAAGACCCGCAAAAAGAAAAACTTATAGATTAGTAATGTTTATGTTGTACATATTAGTGAAATGAAGATATTGGCATATTGCAGTCTTTATGTGATAATGGGATGGTATGTGAAGAAAAAAGGAGATAGAAAAGAAAATGTTAGCAAAAATAATAGATCAGTTATTGCAATTTTTTGCAAGCTTAGGATACTTTGGTGTAGCTCTAGCTTTAATGATTGAAGTTATCCCAAGTGAGATTGTACTTTCATATGCTGGTTTTTTAGTAGCAAATGATAAAATTAGCTTTGTCGGTGCAGTTATTGCTGGAACAATCGGTGGTACTTTAGCTCAAATCTTTTTATATTGGCTTGGATACTACGGAGGACGTCCGGTTGTTGAGAAGTATGGGAAATATTTACTTATTAATAAACATCACTTAGACATAGCAGAAAATTGGTTTAAGCGTTATGGAGCTGGAGTGATATTTTCCGCGCGCTTTATCCCAGTAGTACGCCATGCCATCTCTATTCCGGCAGGATTAGCTAAGATGCCATTAAAACTGTTTACACTATATACAGTAGTAGCGATTATTCCATGGTCAATACTATTTATATACTTAGGTGAAAAGCTTGGTGGAAATTGGCGACACATTAAAGAGTATGCATCTGATTACATACATTACATAATTATAGGTGCAGTCCTCTTTATTGCTCTTTACTTCGGATTAAAGTATTTGAAAAAGAAAAAAGCAAAGCGTTAAAGTCAATGATTTTTCATTGGCTTTTTTATTTGTTTCGGTTCTAAAAAAAAGAAGTTGTCCATAATGTGTAATAATAAAGCGTAGCGGAGGAATGTGATGAAAGGGTCACCGTTTATACGTGGAACGATATTTTTAACGATGGCAACAATGATATCTAAAATGTTAGGGTTTATATATGTTATACCATTTACAGCAATGGTGGGTACAAGTGGGTACGTTTTATATACATATGCATATCGACCTTATACCCTTATGCTTAGTATCGCAACTATGGGATTACCACTTGCCGTTTCAAAGATGGTATCAAAATATGATCAACTGAATGATTATCATACGGTTAAGAGGGTATTAAAGAGTGGTATCGTTTTTATGTTTATAATGGGAGTTCTCTCGTGTGTTACGCTATATATATTAGCTCCACATTTAGCTAAGCTTGTAATCGATGGAAGTGATCAAACAGGTAATAGTGTAACGGCGGTTGCTAATAATATTCAAATTGTAAGTTTTGCGTTAATACTTGTACCATTAATGAGTTTATTAAGAGGCTTCTTTCAAGGGTTTCAGTCGATGGGTCCCTCTGCACTAAGTGTAGTTGTGGAGCAATTCTGTCGGGTTTTAACCATTTTGATAGGAAGTTTTTTCGTATTATATGTTTTAAAAGCTTCTGTTTCTCTTGCAGTTGGTATTTCAACGTTTGGTGCATTCATGGGAGCTATAGGTGGGTTAAGTGTTTTAAGTACGTATTATATAAGAAGGAGGAGGCACTTAAAGAAAAAAGAGATGGCAAGTATACCACAAACAACGAAATCTTTTTTCGTATTGTATAAGGAGCTCTTTACATATTCAATACCATTTGTTGTGGTTGGATTAGCAATTCCGTTGTATCAGACGATTGATACATTTACAATTAATAAGCTACTTATACAAATAGGATATATGCAAGGAGAAGCTGAAAAGATTAATGCGATAATTGGTCTTGTTCAGATGGTTGTGCTCATCCCAGTTTCCATTGCTACTGCTTTTAGTATGTCTCTTGTACCGGAGATGACAAAAGCCTTTACAGTAGGGAATGCGAAGTTACTGTACAAACATTTTACGAGGACGAATGTATTAGTAGTAGGAATTACGATACCAGCGGCAATTGGGGTGATAGTGTTAGCGAAACCGGTATATACTTTTTTATTTGGTGCCGGAAATGATCCGGAGATGGGGAGTGTTATCTTACAGTATTATGCTCCTGCTTGTATACTATTTTCCCTCTTTACAATAACGGCTGCGATGCTACAAGGAATTAATCAACAGCAGAAAACACTAATCGGATTAGTAATCGGAATTATAGTGAAGATAATATTAAATATTGTATTGCTTCCGTATTTTGATTATGTAAGTTTTATCATTTCAACATACACTGGCTATACGATTTCAGTAGGATTTAACTTGTGGGTGCTTTCTAAATATGTTATAAAGGCAACATAAGCTTTTTAAGGCAGAGAACACTCTGTCTTTTTCTATGTTTATAATATTTTCTTATAACAACGTTTTCAAAATAATTTTTCTATTGAAATTTAAACACATGTTTCATATGCTGAGAATGGCGGTTCAAAAACTGTTATTTAAGAGAGGTAGATTCCTACATGTAAAAAGAATCGGGGTGATAGTATGTTAAATATTTATTTAACAGACCGAAACGGAAAACTACAAGAGATTGAGGAAATGCAAAAGGGTTGCTGGATTAATGTACTTCATCCAACGGAAGAAGAAATCCAATATCTAGTACAAACTTTAAATGTAGACTTAGATTTTATTAAAGACCCCTTAGATGATGAAGAACGCTCTCGTATTGAAAAGGAAGACAATAATACTTTAATTATCGTGGATATTCCGACAGTTAGACATGATGAAGAAGGAAATTCGATTTATGACACGATTCCAATAGGTATGATTGTAATGCCAGATTGTTTTGTTACAATTTGCTTAGAAGAAAATCCAATTTTTGAACGTTTTATTAACCAACGTATTAAAGAATTTTATACGTTTAAAAAGACACGCTTTGCACTTCAGCTCTTATATACGATTTCTACTTATTATTTAAGGTACTTAAAGCAAATAAATCGAAAAACAATCGATTTAGAGCATCAATTAAATCAGTCAATGAAAAATAAAGAGATCTTTACATTGTTAGGCCTTGAAAAAAGTTTAGTATACTTTACAACATCATTAAAGGCTAATAAAATTGTTATTCAAAAATTAATGCGTAACAGTACATTTTTAAAAATGTATGAAGACGATCAAGATTTATTAGAAGATGTATTAATTGAAAATAAGCAGGCTATTGAAATGGCGGAAATATATAGTCACATTTTAAGTGGGATGATGAATACTTTTAGCTCCGTTATATCAAATAATTTAAATAGTGTTATGAAACTGTTGACGTCTATCACAATCATTTTATCTTTACCGACGATGGTTTCTAGTTTCTTTGGAATGAATGTAAAGGTTCCATTCGAAGGTGAAGCTGATGGTTTTATAATTGTACTCATAATATGTGTAACATTATCTTTCACATTAGCTTTTGTTTTTTGGAAGAAACGTTACTTTTAACGATAAGAAAGCTGCTCTAACATAGTTATGAAACTGCGCTAGAGCAGCTTTTTTGTTGTGAAATTTCAAATTTGGAATAGAATATAATGTGTAAAATGTAATGTGTATGAATATTATGAATTCCATATAAACCTTGTCCAATTAATAAAATGGGGTTAAAATTACATATCGTTAATGAAAAGTTGGAGGAACTACATCATGGAATTGTTTCAATTACCGAAAGCATTTCTGCAAATGAATACAATATTTATCTCAATATTAATCGAAGCACTTCCTTTTGTGTTAATCGGTGTATTTATTTCAGGATTCATTCAAATGTTTGTGACAGAAGATATGGTGGCAAAATGGATGCCAAAGAACCGATTTCTGTCTGTCTTATTGGCTACTTTTTTAGGCATGATGTTTCCAGGATGTGAATGTGGAATTGTTCCGATTGTAAGACGATTAATCGGAAAAGGCGTTCCACCATACGCAGGAATTGCATTCATGTTAACTGGACCAATTATTAATCCAGTTGTATTATTTGCAACATATGTTGCTTTTGGAAGTAGTATGCATATGGTATGGTATCGTTCTATTGTAGCAATTATCGTAGCGATTATCGTTGGAATTATATTATCATTCATGTTTAAAGAACATCAATTAAGAGATGATTACTTCCCAGAAGTGAATCATAAGCGTCCATTACGTAAAAAGATGTGGGATGTATGTACACACGCTGTCGAGGAATTCTTCTCAATGGGGAAATATTTAGTGTTAGGTGCGTTTATTGCAGCTGCGGTTCAAACGTTTGTACAAACTTCAACACTTCTTGCTATTGGCCAAGGGCCGTTTTCTTCATCAGCTGTTATGATGGGACTTGCTTATATTTTATCACTTTGTTCAGAAGCGGATGCATTTATTGCTTCGTCATTCCAAAGTACATTTTCAACAGCATCACTTGTCGCGTTCCTTGTATATGGACCGATGGTGGATATTAAAAATATGTTTATGATGCTTGCGACATTTAAAACAAAATTTGTAATTGTCGTTACAGTTACAGTTACTCTTGTTGTTTATGCAAGCTCACTACTCATTTATGCGATGGGGTGGTAGGTTATGTTTCGAGCATATATATTATTAGGTTTTACAATATTAATTGCGCAGCTTCATATTTCTGGTAACATTACGAAGTATATCAATATGAAGTATGCTTATTTATCAAAAACAGCAGCTATTATTTTAGGTTTCCTAACGATTGTACAAATTATTATCGTTTTCCAGAAAGAGAATCAAAAGGAAAAGGAAAAAGAACAGCACAATTGTGGATGTCATCATAGTCATTGTGGGCACGACCATTCAAAAGATGAAAATACATGGTGGAAACGAACATTTTCTTACACTTTGTTCTGTTTCCCCATCATTTCAGGATTATTTTTCCCGATTGCAACACTAGATTCGGATATTGTTAAAGCGAAGGGATTTCATTTTCCTGTAGCGCAAGCAGAAAGTAAAGACCCATTTATGACAAGGCAATTCTTAAGACCTGATACGAGTATTTATTACGGAAAAGAAGGCTATCGTGGTGTAATGGAAAAAGGGAAGAAAGAGTTTGTTACGAAAGATAATATAGCTTTAAAAGATGAAGATTTCTTAAAAGGCATGGAGACAATTTATAATTATCCTGGTGAGTTTACTGGAAAGACTTTATCATTTAAAGGGTTTGTTTTCCGAGATGATTCTTCTAAAAAAGAACAATATTTCTTATTCCGCTTTGGTATTATACACTGTGTAGCAGATTCTGGTGTATACGGTATGTTAGTGAAAAAGCCAGAAGGAGTAGAATGGAATAATGATGATTGGATTGAAGTAGAGGGTGAAATTTCAACTGAATTTTATCAACCGTTCCATGCAAATATTCCTGTTTTAGAAGTAACGAAATGGAATAAAGTTGAACAACCGAAAGAACAATATGTATTTAGAGGAGCCGATTGATAACATCGGTTCTTTTTTGTGGACTAAAAGTTCTGAATGTTGTTAATATTAAACGTGTAGTTCATTTAGTGTAGTGATTATTGGGATATTAATGGAACCAATAGGGTGTATACGGGCAGCCCGACTCTCGCCTAACTTCTTTGTTTGGGAGTATTACGACTCGCAAATAGCGGGATAAATAATTAAAGGGGCGACAATAATGACTGAAGTAAAGGGAAAAACAGCGAATGAGTCAAGAGTGTTTAAAACGAGCCGAGTATTTCCAACAGATTTGAATGATCATAATACGTTATTTGGTGGAAAGATATTAGCGGAAATGGATATGGTTGCTTCTATTTCAGCAACGAGACACGCAAGAAAAGAATGTGTCACAGCGTCTATGGATTGGGTTGATTTCTTACACCCTGTTCGTTCTTCAGATTGTGTCAGTTATGAATCTTTCGTAATTTGGACGGGGAGAACTTCTATGGAAGTATTTGTGAAGGTAGTAGCAGAAGACTTAATTTCAGGGGAGAAGCGCATAGCAGCAACTTCATTCGTTACTTTTGTTGCACTTAGTAAGGAAAATAATCCAGTTCCTGTACCGCGTGTTATCCCTGAAACAGAAGAAGAGAAAGAATTACATCGCATTGCTGTGTTACGTGCAGAACAACGTCATATTCGGAAGGCAGAGAGTAAGAAAGTAGCCACATTGCTAACTTTTTGAAGTAAATACTTAGCCGTTAAGGTTACCATAACAGACGGAAATAGTTGTAATTTGAAAAGCGGACACTTAAAAATAGGTGTCCGCTTTTATAGTTTTTTCATCCACATATCATATGACAATAACTACTTAGCAGAAGCAAGCAGCACCGACGATGATTAAGAGGATAAATAATACGACTAATAACGCAAATCCATTACCATGTGCGAAGCCCATTGTTATTTCCTCCTTTTATTTTTAGATACAACATACAATATGCAAATGAACTATCGTTTGATATGGACATATATCATGCAATGACGTATTTTCTTGAATGATAATGTTTGAACCACCCCCACTTAACACGCTATCGAGCTGTTTGAAGTGGGGGATTCCTACGAACACCAAGGTATCCCTCAGCTATGTGAGTAGGCGAGCCCCGTAGTGCCTACGGTTAGAAGTCTTAAGGCCTCTTTTCTCAGATTTTCTCCTGCGTTTACGTCCCTATCATGATGCATACTACAAGAAGGACACTTCCATTCACGCAAGTTCAAGTTTTTCACGTCTTTGTTTTTGTTGCTACAATGTGAACAAGTTTGGGAGCTAGCGAATGTTTTCGACACTACGACCATTTGCTTTCCATTCCACAGAAAACGCCTCCACATCGCTTATGAAAATTAATTTTCTCAAATTGGTTGGGTGGAAAAATCGAAAAATTGGCTGGTTTCATATCCTGCCAATTTTGTTATGTTATTTGAGAAAGGAAATATTTGGGTGTAACAATAATGTTCTCAAACAGAATTAAAATGTAGTATTTCAAATGAACAAATCTGACTCAACAAATGAGAGGAGGAGATATAAATGACCTTTAGTAGAGGAAATGTCTCAATTATAGATAAAACTATCTCTGCAACAGGTGTTGGAATCTCTTGTGGTACATGTGGAGAGCTCGTTCAAGGGTGCATTAATAATCAAAATTTTATGATTACATTTCCTATACCACTCTATGCTCGCGCTGAAGCTAAGTTTATAAGTGGTGGGGAAATAAGTATAATTCCTAGTTATAAAAATAAAGCTGTAAAAGCTGCAGAAATATTAGTAAGCTCATTAAGAAATTTAGGGATAGTTGATAAGAAGTTAGGAATTACAGTTAAAATCGAATCAGAATTAATTGAGGGAAAAGGAATGGCTAGTAGTACAGCTGACATTATAGCAGTTTGTCGGGCTATTGCAAATTTATGTAATTATCCTATCGGGCCTTGGGAAATATCAAGTATTTGTACATCTATTGAACCGTCTGATGGTGTCATGTATCAATCATCAGTAGTGTATGATTTTTTTAAAGGTAGATTGCTTGAAGATATAGGACCATTAATGTCTATGCGCTTGATTATTATTGATAATGGAGAGGCTGTAGATACAGTTAGTTTTAAAAGGGTACCTTATACATTTAATGAGATGAAACAAATCTTGGAGGCTTATCGTTTAGCGACTTGTGGAATCAAAAACCAGGATATTGAGCTATTAGGGCAGGCTACTACAATAAGTGCTAAGGTTAATCAACGTAGACACTATAAAAGAGAATTTAATGATATTTTGAATATTCTTCCCGAATTAGGGGCGTACGGAATATCGGTGGCTCATAGTGGTTCAATTCTTTCTTTGTTATTTGATACTAATGATGAAATGAAAATTAAGAATGCAAAAAAACGCCTTTCGATGATGTACCCAGGAGTAACTGTTAGGGAAATTAATATATAAATGGGAGAATTATAGAAAGGTACATAAATTTAAATGGGGTGTGTAAAATGGTTCGAAAATTATATCTCCAAGATCCTTATCTTCAGGAATGTAATGCTACCATCACAAAAATAGAAGGTAATAAAATTTTCTTGAATCAAACTGTTTTTTATCCAGAAGGTGGAGGACAGCTTGGAGATCAAGGATGGATTGAAGGAAATGAAGTAATTGATACACAGAAAACTGGAGGGAACCTGTTTTATCATTCTGACTTTCCAATAATTAAGATTGGTTCAGAAGTAGCTCATATTTTAAAAGAACCGGTAAAGGAACTACGTGAGGGAATGGAAGTTAAGGTGAAAATTAACTGGGATAGACGACACATGTTGATGAGAATGCACTCTGCTGCACATTTAGTTTATTATTATACATTTAAAGTTTTTGGGGAGATGTATGTGAAAGGTTGTCATATTGCAGAAGATAGAGCTCGATTTGATTTTTATAGCCCTGATAAACGTCTTGAGCGTGAAGGATTAGACAAAGTAGAGGAGTTCGCAAATTTAATAGTTAAAGAGAATCTTCCAATTAAAAATATCCCATTAAATGAGGAACCAGAAGCAATAAATTGGATTTGTGGTGATATGCATATTCCCTGCGGTGGTACACATGTTAGACGGACTGGAGATATCGGAAAAATTTCTGTAAGAAGAAACTCGAGAGGGAAAAGTTTGGAGCGTATATATTTAGAAATTGGAGAAAAAGATTAATTTGAATAAATGAAGAAAACCTTCTTTAGTTCATTCACTTTTATATAACTTTTGTTGTTACAGAAAGAGGAATTGAAAGTATAATTTTCTAGGATTTTGTAATGCGAGTAATATTAACGTTTCTTTTTGCAGAAACGTTAATCAATGCAAATAGAAAATAACGTATCAACTTATAAAAGAATAGGAAGTGAATTCTAAATTTATCCCGCATCAACGGGCAGTAAGACTCCTATCTCAAAATTCGGCGAATGCGAGGAANNACAAAACCCCCACTGATTACAGTTTCACTTTATTGAGATAATTTTAGGGTGCTTATTAATAAGGCTGCATTTCAATTTCAATGTGGAAAAGAGGTATTAATGATGCTAAGAGAAAACATAGTAGATGCTATTGGAAACACGCCGTTAGTACAACTCGAATTAGATTCTACAGCTAGAGGAAAAGTTTATGCAAAATTAGAAATGCTAAATCCTTTTGGGATGAAGGATCGCGCCGCAAAGCAAGTAATTTTAGAGGCGAAAAAGAATGGAGTTTTAAAAGATGGTGCTCCAATTATTGAAAGTTCTTCGGGGACTATGGCATTGGGTCTCGCAATTGTTGGAACCTATTTTGGGCATCCTGTTCATATTGTAACGGACAAACGTACTGATCAAATGACCCTTGCAAAATTAAAAGCACTTGGTTGTAAATTGGAAATAGTTACAGAAATGACGCATTTAGGATGGCAAAGTGCTCGTCTTGATAGACTAGATGAACTTCTTAAAGAGAATAAAGGAGCATTCTGTCCTCATCAGTATGAAAATCCTGATAATCCTAATGCTTATGAGTCATTAGCAAATGAGGCTCTTGAAGAGTTAGGGCATATTGATATTTTAGTAGCGTCCGTAGGCAGTGGGGGATCACTTTGTGGAACGGCACGAGCCCTAAGAAAAGCTAATCCTGACTTACGTGTTGTAGCAGTTGATGCGGTAGGAAGTGTTATTTTTAATCAACCAGATATCCCAGGACGCTTACAGGGGGGGCATGGAAATAGTGTTGTTCCAAAAAATGTAGATTTTTCAATAATTGATGAAGTTCATTGGTTGAATGATGAAGAATGTTACGCAGCTAATCTAGAGTTAGCTGCGTATGAAAAGATATTTGCAGGTAATAGTTCGGCAGCATCATATGCAGTTTCACGATTTTTAAGTAATAGATGTTCAGAAAAAACTAATATTTTAACAATTTTTCCAGATAGAGGGGATCGCTATTATAAAACAGTTTATAATGAAGAATATCGAAAAGAAAAGGGTATGACTAATCTTTTCCTACCTGAACAACCTAAAAAGGTTTCTTATGGAACGACGGTTACTTCCTGGTCTTATGCTAGTTTACAAGATAATAAGATGCCTACGTTTTAACCATCTGAAAATTTAAAATTGGAAGGGAAAGTTTATGAAATTTGATTTTGATCAACAAATCGATAGATTTTATACATCATCTTATAAATGGGATCAGTCCAAAAATCTTTTAGGAACAGAAGATATATTTCTACTAGTAAGACATTTAATCTTGCGGGATTAAAAACATGTAATCTAATCATTCGAAATCTTCATATAAAGGAATTGTATGAAAAAAAATTAAAGATGCTTTCGTTACATTCGGAAAGTTTCTTTGGCATAACGGCAGTAGAGGCTGCATATAACCATGGTGAAGAATGGCTAAATCAATTATTAATCTATTTAGAGGGAAATGTAAATTTTTTACTTGATTATTTTAAGAAAAATATAAATGGATTGAAGGTAATCAAACCTGAGGGAACATATTTAGTTTGGTTGGATTTCCGAGAGTTAAGGATGAATAAAGAAAATATAGAAAAATGGATGTACCAAAGAGCTAAATTAGCTTTGAATGAAGGTTCTATGTTTGGTAAAAACGGTGAAGGATTTCTTAGAATGAATATTGCCTGTCCTAGGATTACTTTAGAAGAAGGTTTATCTCGAAAACGTAAGGCGCTTTAAGTGAAAAGTTGTAAAAATTAATAAAAAAAAACGTAACGCCTTAATAACTTTGAACACATATTCTTGATTTGTAATGAAAAGATTATTATGAAAGAGGATGACCCCAACAGTATCAAATAAATAAGATGTTTTCTAAAACAGTTGTTTAAGGAACGTACTTAGTTTACTGTTTTTTGTTAAGGAGTCCTCCTGTTAAAAAATGTTCAATTTTATTTAGGGGTTACAGTGGGAGAAAAAAATGATAAGAAATAATGAAACGAAATATATACTATTAGTATTTTTAGCTGTTTGTTTTTTAGCTACAGGTGGTATTTTTGTGAAACTAAGTGAATTACCACCAATTAATACAGGCTTTTATCGTGTATTGCTCTCTATCCCTCTTTTATTACCGTTTGTATGGAAAGAGCTTAATAAAGTTTCAAAGAAAGATATTTTATTAATACTTTTAGCAGGTGTATTTTTAGCAGGCGATTTAATTTTATGGAACATATCATTTTATTATACTAGTGTTGCAAATGCTAATTTATTAGCTAATTTAGTGCCTATAGTAATTATTCCATTTTCATTTTTTATTTTTAAGGAAAAGGTAACACGTACATTTTTTATAGGATCTATTATTACAATATCTGGGGTAATTGTTTTAGTTAGTGGTAAAGCAGTAATAACAACGGATAATTTATTTGGAGATATGTTGGCTTTTTTAACTGCTTTTTTCTATGCATTCTTTTTATTGACAGTATATAAAGTACGAGAAAGAGTAAGCGCTAGTATTATTATGTTTGTTAGTGCTTTTGGAAGTGCAGTAACAATTTTCATTGCTATGCTTTTTACTGAAGGAGTTTATTTCCCAAGTGGTACTTCAGAGTGGATGCCTTTAATAGGTTTAGCTATTTTTTCGCAGATTTTAGGGCAAGGGCTACTGAGTTTTTGTTTGGGTAAAGTTAATGTTGCACTATCCTCTATATTAGTTTTATTACAACCAATCGTAGCTGCAATATATGCATGGTTTATTTTTACTCAAAAGCTTACAATAGTAGAAGTAATGGGGATGTTAATTGCTTTAGTTGGGATTTATATTGTGAAAATGAAAAAGAAACAAAAGGTGTCAGACGGATCAAAAGAGGAAATTGTAAGTTAAGAAGTATTTAATTTTCATTGAGAGCAAAGAACTAGGTTTATTATGTAACAATCGGGAATGGAATATATAAATTAAAGGTGTGTTCATTGTCAGGAGATTTACAAATATTTACCGTATATTTACTATTTTTTAATTTCTCCTTTAAAAATAGAGAGTAATATGGGATTGTACATATTCTATCAAAAGGAGGGAACGCAAATGAACAAATGGGTTAAATCATTAACTGCTATGGCACTTGCAAGTTCTTTATTAATGGTAGGTTGTAGTAAAGGTGAGGACAAGAAGGAAGAAGACGACAAAACAACACAACAGGATGAAAAAAAGGATAAAGAAACAAGCGGAACTGATAAGTCTTCCGATTCTAAAGAAACGAAATAAGGTGATAATGGAGCTTCCTCAAGTATATGGGGAAGCTTTTTTGTTGTATATTAATTCGTTTTACGGAAAAATAGAAAGAATGAAAGAGGAGAAAATAATGAAAGTATGTAGATTGGGAGCGACAGGTGTAACCGTCAGATAACTTTGAACACTTTTTGCTGAATTGAAGTTAACACTTTACTGGAAATTAAAACGTGGACATTGTCATTTTACATGGAGCCTCTGCGGGCAAGATGATGAGCCATGAAGCCAGATGCACCAAGATATCTGGCTCAGCCAAATTAGGCTATCATGCCCGCCTCTCCAAATAAAGTGCACGTCATTACTGGAAAATAGTGTTCAGTCTTATTCAGCATTTTTAGGTAAGAAAGTGTTCATTTCTACTTGGCGGTTACAACAGGTAGCATAGGTTCGAAAATAATAAAATTGGCATTAAAAAACCATCTCAAAATCGGGATGGTTAAAAGATGATATAACATACGAAGATGATAATCATAATGATTTGGAGAATTGTTTTCGCTACTGTACTGCTTAAAAAACCAACTATAGTAGCGACACCTACTAGAAAGGCGTCTTTTGGTGTCTTTTTATGCATGAGCTCTGTTATAAATACCGATAAGAACGGTATAATAATTAAACCAAATGGTGGGAAGAAGAACGATCCGACAATGATAGAAATCATACCAACACGTTCGCCCCACTTAGAACTTCCATATTTTTTTAGGAAATATCCATTAGCAATAAAATCAGCAACGAAAATGAATAATGTGAAAATGATTTGAATAATCCAAAAAGAAGTTGTTAGTTCTCCGCTATTTATACCAAAATGGTAAATTAGAAATCCAGCCCAGACAGCTAGGATGCCTGGGATAATAGGATAAATAAAGGCGAGAAAAGAAACGATGAAACAGGCAATGATACAGATTGTTAATAAAACAGTCAATTTATAACTCCTTTTTAGTATCTAATTTATGTACAGCAATTTTTTTGATTTGATGTCCATCAAGTTCTAATGCTTTAAATTGAAAATCGGCATATTCAATGGAATAACCAGCTTCAATATTTAAGTCTGCCGCTTGAGAGAGGAGCCAGCCTCCGATTGTGTCTAAATCGCTATCATCAATATGTAGGCCAAACATATCATTTACTTCAGAAATTAGTACTTTTCCATCTAAAACAGTAAGCTTAGGGGTACGCTTTTCAATCATAGGTGATTCATCCGCGTCAAATTCATCTTGAATTTCTCCAATGATTTCTTCAAGAATATCTTCCATTGTTAAAAGTCCAGCAGTACCTCCATATTCATCCATAATGATTGCCATCTGAACGCGATTCTTTTGAAGATGTACTAATGTTTTGCGAATTGGAACTGTTTCAAACACAGTTAAAACGGGATGTATATAAGATTCAAGTGGTTTATAAATACCTTTAGTTTGATCATGAAATACTTCTTTCGTATTTATCATCCCGATAATGTCATCTTTATCTTTTTCAATTATAGGATAGCGCGTATATTTTTCAGTTGCGACGATATCCATATTTTCTTCTAACGTATTTTCAGTAGATAAGCAAATCATTTCAGTACGAGGAACCATGATTTCTTTCGCAACACGGTCATCAAATTCAAAGATGTTATTTACATATTTATATTCTGCTTGATTAATTTCACCGCTTTTAAAACTCTCACCTAAAATGAGTCGTAATTCTTCTTCAGAATGAGCAAGTTCATTTTCTTTCGCAGGCTCTAAACCGAATAACTTTGTAAAAAATACAGCCGTACTATTTAATAACCATATGAACGGATACATAATTTTATAGAACCAAATGAGTGGTTTGGCAAATTTTAAAGCGATTGTCTCAGCCTTTTGAATTGCAAAAGACTTTGGAACCAATTCTCCTAATACAACGTGGAAAAAGGTAATAACGCTAAAAGCGATGATAAAGGATATAGTGTTAGCCATCGCACCAGTAATATTGATTTTTTCGAATAATGGTCGAAGAATATGCTCCACAGTTGGTTCACCAAGCCACCCAAGACCTAAAGATGTAATTGTAATTCCGAGCTGACAAGCAGATAAATACACGTCTAAATTTGATACAACGCTCCTTGCAGCTAATGCCTTCTTATTTCCTTCATTTGCAAGCTGATCAATTCGGCTCTTTCGCACTTTTACAACAGCGAATTCTGATGCAACGAAAAAGCCAGAAATAAGGATAAGTACAAAGATGAGAAAAATATTTAATATGTCCAAGTGTATTCTCTATTCCGAAGTAGGAATAAAGATGTCACCTCCTGCAATTATGTTATACTTTTATAATAAATCCAAATGAAAAGAATAGTCAAAGGAAAAGGATAAATATTGATATGTTTATAGTGTAGTTTTAGAATTTGTTGTTATTTTATCCCCGATGTAAAAGGAATAACCCTCTACTTTTAGAATATAGAGGGTTATTTAACTTTACGGTTTTGGAATACTTCGTGTTAAAGCGTACGTTTGTTGTTTAGCGTAGTTTGTTGTCCAAAGTGCTTGAAGAAAGGATAAGACGCTGTACGGGATATACAATAGCAGTAAACCAATTGTGACAACTACAGGTGCATTTCCACCAAATTGAACGATAAATAATAATAACCCGCTCGCATGAAAAGTACATTCCATAAATACAAAGGAAAGAATAATAGAACTTAAAATAGATTTATGATTCGAAGTAAGTGCTAAAAATAATGTATCAACAAGGAAAGCAGAATTTTTTATTTCATATACATTTGTGTTATACAGGAAAGGGATCCATTTTTTTATTGCTTGCATAACGATAATCATAGAGGTGCTACATACGATGATCAAAGATGAAAAATAAGGAAACTTTATTAAGTTTATGATGTAGAGAAGAAGTAGTAAGATAGAACATTGTAAAAATACAGTACAAAAAGAGTAAGGTATCCAGTGTAATAAAATAGTGACCTTTTTTATTGAATTTGGTGCTTTTAAAAATAGATGGCCGATTCCTAAACTTATAAAGAAGCCAATCGCAAGAGTGAATGTGAAGCGAACGATTGATAAAAAATATATTTCCCATATGTAAGGGAATAACGGTGTTGAATGAGTAGAAGTATGTATCATCTGATTTGCTGAGAAAAAAATAGATTCATGCATCCAATCAATTTTTGGAATTGATATAGAAGAAAGGTGAGCGAAGTTTTGAAAAATGCTTACAAAGCCATTTTGATAAGGGTAATTATGTGTAATAAAAAGAGCTGGAATAGGACTTATGACAAAAATAACAATAACACCAATTATAAATTTGCATATATGTAAGCGCAGCAAAGACATATAACCACCTACTTTTTAAATGGTCAGAAAATTCTTATTCTTATTTTAACGTTTTTTGAATAAAGTTACAATATCTTTTTCATTGAGTAATTCAGAGAGGGGATTTGATAGTAAAAAATATGCAAGTGAAGAATTCATGATTAAATTATGACAAGAAAATGAATAATTTTCAGAAAAATAAAATAAATTATTTATTTTTTTCTGAAAATATAATATAGTTATGGCACAGAAAATATTTTAGCATAAGGAGGCATTTTATGAGGATTAAAGGAAATTATGTGCCGAAAAGGGAAGTTTTATTTTGCTCAAGTTCAATTACGATAGGGGAAGCGCTAGATCATTTAAATAAAACAGGATATCGTTGCGTACCAGTTTTAGATGAAAAAAATGAAAAATTTTTAGGGAATGTATACAAAGTAGATATTTTAGAATATAAAGGTTCACTTGAAGATAATTTATTGCAATTATTGAATGATAAAGATGGGTATGTGAGAGAAGATTCTTCCTTCTTTAAAGTATTTTTTACAATAAAGAAACTACCTTATTTATCGGTGATCGACGAAAAAGGAAACTTCCTTGGAATCTTAACTCATAAAAAAGTGTTTGAGTTATTAGAAGATGCGTGGGGGGTTCATTCTAGTAAATATTCTGTTATGATTGGAACACAAGATTATAATGGAGCAATTCAAAAATTATCGACAGTGTTAAAAAAATATACAGGCATTCAAAGTTTAATGACTTTTGATAATGAGGCTCTATTAGTACGTAGAATTATGTTTACATTAGGAGAAGAATTTGAAAATTCTAAAATAGAAACATTGTTGAAAGATTTAGAAAATCACGGATTTAGGGTTGTATATGTTGAAGAGATGAATAATCCACGTGAAGTTGAAACTATGGATTAACATATAAAAGCCATCTTGTTTGAAGGAGATTTTTCAATATTACCAATTACTGAATAAAGGTGCTAAGGAATACACTGAATACCAAGAAGAGGTAAAAGAATATTATTATAATCAAGAGTTAATAAAGGGAAACTTTAATCAGTGGAGGATGGACAAAACCTCACAAATTAAAGTTTCCCTTTATTTAATCGATTATAAGAAAACATAGGAGAACCTCCTTAAATAGCCTTATTTTCTTAATTTAAACGAAAAATATTACCTTTTACAATGATTGATGGTTCAGTTTATTTTCAGAAAAAAGTGACAATAATCGAACGGGATTGTCCATCTTTTTCCGGTATAAAGCTGGAAATGAAAGGTGTATAAAAAATATTTGTTTGTTTTATATTAAAAATAGATTTAAAACAAAAAATATGAAAGCGTTAGCGAATAGAGGTGAAATACGTAATGCAAGAAAAAAAATATTTACCATCAGAATACATTGATGTAATTGATAAAGTAGCTGACTGGAAAACAGCTGTGGAAATTGCTAGCCAGCCTTTGCTGAAAGATAATCTTATTACTGAGCAATATATTCATAATATGATACAAAGTGTGAAAGATAATGGACCTTATATGGTTTTAGCTGATTATTTTGCACTTATGCACGCAAGACCCGGTGAAGGTGTTAACGAGCAAAGTATGAGTATGCTGGTTACAAAGGAGCCAGTTGACTTAGAAGGAAAAGAAGTGAAAATTTTCTTTGTTCTGGCTGCTAAAGACAACAACTCACACTTAGCGAGTCTTTCGCAAATTATGGAAATTTTTCTCGATCCAGACAAATATCAGGTGGTTCTTTCCGGGGACAAAGAAGCAATTATACAACTTTTTAACTAAATGGAGGTAAGGAAAATGAAAATTTTAGCAGTGTGTGGATTTGGTGTCGGTAGTTCAATGGTTTTAAAAATGACTTTAGATAAAGTTGCGCGTGAGCTTGGCATAAAAGCAGATGTAGAAAACACAGATATTTCATCAGCAAAAGCAATGCAGGCAGATGTAATTTTTACAAGCAATGAGCTTTCAGCTGATTTGAAATCATCGGTAAAAGTACCTGTTTATGCAGTGAAGAAGTACATGGATGCTAATGAAGTAAAAGAAAAAATGCAAGATTATTTAGCAACAATGGGAGGTTAAAAATATGAATTTTATTACAAATCATATTTTAAGAAATCCGCCAGTGTTACTTGGATTAATTGCTATGCTTGGTTTGATTATCCAAAGAAAATCTGTATCTGACATTATTAAAGGCTCTTTATCAGCAGCATTCGGTATGGTTATTTTAGATGCTGGTGTAGGAATGTTAGTAGGTACCATCGCGCCATTAAACGCGGCTGTACAATCTGGATTAGGCGTTCAAGTAGCAGAAGGTTTATCAGATGTAACTTTTACTGCTGAGCATGGTGGCTCTATTGGTTTAGCAATGTTTATCGGCCTTATTATTCACTTAGCTATCGCTCGTTTCACACCAGTAAAGACAATTTTCTTAACTGGTCACATGTTATGGTGGTTCCCCTTCATCTTTATTGCAGCAGGAGTGGAAGCTGGTTTAGAAGGTGGCTTCTTAATCGGCCTAGGTGCAGTATTATCAGCGATTTACTGGTCATTTATGCCTTGGATTATGCGTAAATATGTTTGGGATGTAATCGGTGATGATAGCTTCTTAATCGGTCACCCAACAGGAATTTTATCTCTTATTTCAGGATTCGTTGCAAAACGTGTTGGAAACAAAGAAAAATCAACAGAGGATTTAAATATTCCAGGAGGACTTGGTTTCTTCCGTGAAATCTCTATTACAGGTGCGTTAGTAATGCTTGTAATGAACATTGTTGTTGGTATCATTGCTCCTTCTCTAGTGTCGGAGGGTGGTAGCTTAGTAATGTTCGCTTTCAATGCGGCATTGAAATTCGGTGCAGGACTCTTAATCATGCTGTACGGTGTTCGCTTATTAATTAACCAAATTATTCCTTCTTTCCAAGGGATTGCAGAAAAGTTAGTTCCTGGTTCAAAGCCAGCATTCGACATTCCGATTTTATTCAACTACCGTCCCAACGCAGTTATTATCGGATTTATCGTAGCAATGATTACATCAACTGTCCTTGTTATCCTTGCAAATTCATTTAATATCTTTGGTGTGCTACTAGTACCACTTGTAATTACAAGCTTCTTCGAGTGTGGTGGAGCTGCGGTTATCGGTGAGGGACAAGGTGGGATTCGAGGTGCGATTATTGGTACAATTACTGCTTCATTCGTAATGGTTGCCTTACTAGGATTTTCGGCAGTACTATTTAGCGAAACAATTACAAACTGGCTATTAATCTTCGGCGGAAACGATTTATCTCTATGGGGAATCATTGGTCGTGGAATTGGAAGTCTATTCGGAGGGTTCTAGTATGTATCAATATGTTGAAAAAGTTCAAACTATCTTAACTGAGGTTTTTACAAAAGAAACAGAGAATATTGAAGCAAGTATTGCATTATTAACAGAAGTAAATTTAAAAAAGAACTCTGTATTTATTTTCGGTGCTAGTCATGCGGGCATTCTTACGGAAGAACTGTTTTATCGAGCAGGAGGAATGATGACTATCAACCCAATTTTTGCTCGTGAATGCATGTTAGACCGTACACCAATTACATTTACTTCTCAAATGGAGCGTCTGGAAGGGTATGGAACGATTGTAGGTAAAAATGTCCCTTTCAAACAGGGTGATATCCTTATTTTACACTCTGTTTCCGGCAGAAATCCAATTATCATTGACTTGGCGTTTCATGCAAAAAGCCTTGGTGTAAAGAGTATTGCATTAACAAATGTGAAATATTCTAAGTCAGCAAAAAGTCGTCATTCAAGCGAAAAATGTCTGTATGAGGTAGCAGATATTGTTATCGACAATCACGGTCATATCGGTGATGCATGTTGTGATATTCAAGGTATAGAGCAAAAAGTTGGTGCCACTTCAACTGTTGTTGGTGCAACTGTGTTAAATACCATTATTGTGGAAACTTGCCAAAAGTTAGTGGACAACGGTATCAAAACACCACCAATCTTCTACTCCGCCAACCTAGATGGCGGAGATGAATTGAATCAGAATTTAATTAAACAGTATTCAGATGCGATTCATTATAAATTCTAACATGAGCTAGGTCGATAGGGTAAAATACTCTGTTGACCTAGCTTATTGCAATTTATGATATATCATAAATAAAGAGGTTTTTCTTAAATTTATAGGTATTTAATATTAAAAAACGTAGACAAATAAGGGAGTTCAAGTATGTAATTAATGATGCTCGTGCTTTCTGACGTGCAAGTTTTTAATCCCGCTATTTGTGGGCAGTAAGACTCNNCCGATTGGTGTGGGCTCATAATCAGTGGGGGATGGACAAAACCCCCACTGATTACAGTTTCACTTTATTACTCTTATTCCTTAAAAATGCAGTATTCTCTAAGCCTTTGAGGTGAATTGATAGTTACTTGTCAAAAATATGTTTTTATTTTGTAACTAAATATGTTACTATATGTGTGGTAAAAACAAAGAAGTCTGACAACTAAGCTTCACATTATAATACTCTAACGAATTGAAAATTCAAAAAAAACAAAAAATCTATTAATTAGAGTAATAAAAAGACATTGCTTTGTAAGGGACATATTTTATCATCATGAGCAGAGAGGAGGATGCATAGCATATTGTGAAAAGAGAGATAGACAATGAAAAAGTGCTATGCAAATTAAAGAAATGAAGGGACGATTAAGGCCAGGTGATACGGTAGCAATCGGTTTAATGTTATTTGCATTATTTTTAGGAGCAGGAAATTTAATTTTCCCACCCGTCTTAGGTCAACAAGCAGGAGAGAATGTTTGGGTTGCTACAATTGGATTCCTTGTAACGGGAGTCGGACTTCCCCTATTAGCTGTAACAGCCGTTGCGTTTGTAGAGGGGGACTTGAAAGCGTTATCTTCTAGAGTTCATCCTATATTTGCATTTATTTTTCCACTGGTTAGCTATTTAGCAATTGGACCATTCTTTGCGATTCCACGTACTGGAGCTGTTTCATTTGAAATGGGAATGAAGCCATTTTTATCAGAAGCAATGGTTTCGGAGTGGTACATGCTATTTCTTTTCACTATAGTTTTCTTCGGAATAACATGGTATTTATCATTAAATCCATCTAAATTAGTCGATTGGTTTGGAAAGTTTCTTACACCATTGTTAGTATTAATTGTTGCTGTTATTGTTGGGAAGGCAATTATTGATCCAATTGGAGAATCGGCTGCACCTTTAGCGACGTATAAAGAGAATGCTTTCTTTGGGGGATTTATTCAAGGATATTTAACGATGGATGCGATTAGTGCTCTTGTATTTGGGATTGTTGTTGTACAAGTTATTCGCTCAAAAGGGATAAAAGAGAGCGGGCAAATCGCAAAAATAACTGTCGTATCAGGGATTATTGCTGTATTAGGTTTAACATTAATTTATTTATCACTTGCTTATCTCGGTTCTACAAGTACATCACTTGGTGTGTCGGAGAACGGTGGTCTTATTTTAACGAGTGTTGTAAATGAGTTATATGGAACAAGTGGTAAAGTTTTATTAGGGCTTGTTATTTTGCTCGCCTGTTTAACAACTTCTGTTGGATTAACATCTGCCTGTGCAGGCTTCTTTACAAACTTATTCCCAAAACTTTCACATAAAACGATTGTAACAATGGTATGTGGGTTTAGTTTAATTGTATCTAACCTAGGGTTAACGCAATTAATCGGAGTAACTTTACCAGTGTTAATGATCATTTATCCAGTTGCAATTGTATTAATTGTACTTTCGTATTTCCATAAATGGATAGGAAAGCGTAATACAATTTATATTGGAGCAATTGTAGGTGCATTGTTAATTAGTTTGTTTAATGGCTTAGAAAGTGCGAATATAAAAATTGATGCGATTTCTAATGTACTACAAATGTTACCATTGTATAAAGAAGGAATAGGATGGTTAATCCCATCATGTATTGGTGGAGTTCTCGGTTTCTTTTTCTATAAATCAAATGAATCAAGTGAATTACAAAAGAAAGGTGCTTAGTAATCTGGTACCTGTAGTTA
>NUMR01000058.1 GCA_002578045.1 Bacillus cereus | reverse complement strand
TTTTCAAAGTTCAATATCGCATTTTAGCGACTTTTATAATTTAACATTTCTCGTTAAATCTGTCAACAACTTTTTTCTTTTGCTGCTGACGACGCTTATTAATTTACCATATTAATCATTTCTTAGTCAATAGCCTTTTAAAAAAAACGCCAAAATAATTTTATTTTGGCATAATATACAACTGAATTATCACTAATGCAGCAACACCTGGTAGACCTAATAAACTTGTTATTGTCGCTGTACCTACGTTAATCGGAATATGAAAACCAAAATATGTTCCTACAACATTTACGATAAAGAGTAATGCAATTCCTAAAGTAACATGAAAGAGCGCTTTTCCTATAAAACGTAATGGTTTAGAAGAAACACCAAAAACAAGAACAATAAAAACAAGAGAAAGAATACCAACAATAATAATTGTAGAATTCATGTTTTCCTCCTTATGAATGACCTATACATATCTATTTGTATGGGACAAGACAATAAAAAAGAACATTTATATAACTCCCGTTAGTTCATCTTGCTAATCTTTAATCAGTACTATTTCCTTCCTCATACAAACCATCAGAATCCTCAATGATCCTTTCAAAACGAAGCAACTTCTCAGTTTTAATGAACAAAATAAAAAATCCTGCTTAAAAAAGCAGAACCTTTTACCATTGTTCCATTTTTACAGGGCGACGCTTCGCTTCCTTTAACAAGAAAAAATATTTCGCCTCTGCTATTTTCAAAGAACACAGCACATCTTGAGACGGTTCAACACTTTGTTCGACCATCCTCTTCTGACGTAACCATTCATTCTTTACTTTTTCCAGTAGTACAATTAGCTTATCATCATACTCTTTACGTAATTTACCCTTTTTTTGAAAGAACATTTTTGTTTCTCCTCTTATACTTCTCTACGACCTTCTAACGCTTTGGACAGTGTTACTTCATCTGCATATTCTAGATCTCCACCAACTGGTAGACCGTGTGCAATACGAGTTACTTTAATTCCTGTCGGCTTTAAGAGGCGGGAGATATACATTGCTGTAGCTTCCCCTTCAATATTAGGGTTTGTTGCTAATATCACTTCTTGTACCGTTTCATCTTGCAGGCGCTTTAAGAGTTGCGGGATATTAATGTCTTCCGGCCCAATTCCCTCCATTGGAGAAATGGCACCACGTAACACATGATATACACCTCGATACTCTTTCATTTTTTCCATCGCAATTACATCTTTCGGTTCTTGCACGACACAAACAACCGATTGATCACGATGTGAATCATCACAAATATAACAAGGATCGCGGTCAGTAATATGTCCACACACAGAGCAATAAGCTAAATCTCGCTTCGCGTTTACAAGCGCTTTTGCAAAATCTAACACATCATTTTCTTTCATATCTAACACATAAAAGGCTAATCGGACCGCTGTCTTCGGACCGATTCCTGGCAATTTCATAAAACTATCGATTAACTTCGATATCGGTTCTGGATAATGCATATATCAATATCCCCCTAGAACATTCCACCTGGTAAATTTAAACCTTTTGTAAATTGTCCCATTGTAGAATTTGAAAGCTCGTCAGCTTTCTTTAGCGCATCGTTTGTCGCAGCTAACACTAAGTCTTGTAACATTTCAATATCTTCTGGATCTACAACTTCTTCTTTCATTTTCACTTCAAGAACTTGCTTGTGGCCATTTACAATAACAGTAACCATTCCTCCACCAGCTGTACCCTCAACTGTTTTTTCACCAAGTTCTTCTTGTGCTTTTGCCATTTGCTTTTGCATCTTTTGCATTTGTTTCATCATGTTATTCATATTTCCCATTCCGCCACGCATCATAATAAATTCCTCCTAATTATCACTCTTTTATTTCAATAAGTTCTTGCCCTACTAATTTTACTGCCTCTTCTATAAGAGGATCTTCTTTTTTCTCCGCATCTTCTTCTGAATCCCCACCTTCACGCTGTAAAAAGTCTTCACGAATTTTACCCCATTCACTTTTTGGAATGGCAATCATATGTAACCTTTTACTTAGCAATTCAAATAAAGTTTGTTCCACTGTATCCATAGCTTCTCGATTTTCACTCGCCATTTTACAGTGAATTTCATATTGGAATGCTAAAACGTAAGAATCATCCGAAGCTGCAACTGGTTCACTATTTTCTAATAAAACAGCAAACGCTACTTTGTTATATGATTTGAGTCTTCCTAATAACTCACCCCATACAGCTTTTAATTGTTCTAAATCTTGACGCTTCGCTTGTTTTAACACTTCATTTACACGACCGATAGGAATTTTTATACTCCCTGTTCGTACCGGTTTTGGTGTTGCGCGCGTCTCTCTTACTTCCGGTTGTACACCAACTGGTACACCATTCTTTTTAACTTGCTCCAACTCGTTCTCCAATTGCTGCATCCTATTCATAATTGCTTGTAAACGATCTGTACCGTTTACTTGCATCATAAACTGCTGACACAGCTGCACCATAACAACTTCTAAGAAAATTCGCGGATGATTTGTCCACTTCATTTCCTGTTGTCCCTTACTAAGGGTATGAATAATTTCATAGATCACTTCCGGTTGCATTTCTTCACTCAACTTACGGAACTGATCATCTACAATTACTCGTTCCAACATATGTTCCAATTGTGGTGAAGTTTGATATAAAAGCATATCACGATAATAGTAAATGAAATCCTCCATAAAACGAACTGGATCCTTCCCTTTACTCATCATCTCATCTATGATGTGTAATGCTCTTGATACATCATTTTTACGTATACATTCTACTAAGTTGCCTAAATATTGCTGAGAAACAGAGCCCGTTACAGCCAATACATCCTCTGTCGTAACTGTCTCATCACTATAAGATATAGCCTGATCAATAAGACTAAGCGCATCACGCATACCGCCTTCAGCAGCACGCGCAACAACTTGTAATGCTTCATCTTCTACTTTCGTTCCTTCATTTGTCACAACCGTCGATAATCTCTCAACAATATCATTTACTGATATTTTTCGAAATTCAAAACGCTGACAACGTGAAATGATTGTAGGTGGTATCTTATGTGGCTCTGTTGTTGCCAAGATAAAAATAACATGTCCTGGTGGCTCTTCTAAAGTTTTTAAAAGCGCATTAAAGGCACCCATAGAAAGCATATGAACTTCATCAATAATGTATACTTTATATTCTACAGCACTTGGAGCATATTTTACTTTATCTCTTATATCTCGAATTTCATCTACACCGTTATTTGAAGCCGCATCAATTTCTAATACATCTGAAATAGATCCTTGTGTAATTCCTAAACAAGAAGGACATTCATTACAAGGTTCAGCTCCCGGAGCATGTTCACAGTTGATTGCTTTTGCAAATACTTTTGCAATTGTCGTCTTTCCTGTTCCCCTCGGCCCAGAAAATAAGTACGCATGTGAAACTTTCTCTTGAAGAAGGGCATTTTGCAACGTTTTTGTTACGTGCTTTTGACCGACTACATCTTCAAACTTTTGCGGTCTCCATGTTCGGTATAACGCTTGGTATGACACGAAAATACGGCCTCCCTCAAAGGTTATTATCTCACTTATTATAACCCATTCTGTTTATAGATTCCAAAAGTTATTTTCTATACAAAAAAACCCACCTTTATATTAAGGTGAGTTTTGTATACATATATAACTGCCGTGCACCTTCTGTCGATTACGTACCATAAGCGTTACTTAAGCAGTTAGCTCGGTTCAGGCACTCCTGCGGCACACGAGAAAACCCGCTTATTGCTGCTTCCTTCCGGACCTGACAAGGTTCACGGGGTCCCGTTGCGCAGGACCCAAACGTCAACACCACTTACTTAAGGCAGGCCTTACAGCAACATAACCTCGAGAAGGGATTCGGCCTCGCTAGAGCGGATTGCGAGTATAGGGCACCGCTACCTCCCCGCTTAGCACGGCAAAGTTAAAACCAATATTCGGTTGCCTTCATTAAAAGGCATTATCAGTATAACTTATTTTTTTATAAAATGCAAATTTGTTAATTCTCGTTGCTTTTCTCTAATTTTTTTATCGCTTTTCTTTTTTTACGAAGCTCCCTAAAAAAATTTGTTAGCAACGTACCACATTCTTCTTCTAGTACACCACTGACTACTTCACATTGATGATTGAAGCGTTCATCTGTTAAAAGGTTCATTAGCGTCCCCGCACATCCGCCCTTTGGATCACTTGCGCCATATACAACTTTCTTTACTCGTGATAAAACAATTCCACCTGCACACATTGGACAAGGTTCTAATGTTACATATAACGTCGCATCTTCTAAACGCCATGTCCCTAACTTCTTGCACGCCTCATCAATGGCTAACAACTCAGCGTGAGCTATTGATCTTTGCTCAGTTTCCCTTAAATTATGAGCAACGCTAATTACCTCACCATCTAACACAATAACTGCACCAATTGGTACTTCCTGTATGACCTCTGCTTTTTTAGCCTCTTCTATTGCTAATTGCATAAAATAAATATCTTGATCTTGTTCCATAATGTAGTCCTTTCGTTACATATAAAGTACACTTATTTCCATTTACTGTACGTAGGATAACTTTTACAAATTCAATCCACCCTAAAGATAACAGAGAGGAGATTACATATGAAAAACACAGCCTTACTCATCATCGATATGATTAATGATTTTCAATTTTCTCACGGGCCTATCCTAGCACAAAAATGTGAAACTATAGCAACTTCTATTTTACAATTAAAGGAAAAAACAAATTCCTTCGGCTATCCCACAATTTATGTTAATGACCATTATCAACTTTGGAGATCTGATATTAATCAACTAATTACTCATTGTACAAATAAGTATAGTGAAAATATAATTCATAAGATTGCTCCAAGTTCTAACGATTATATTTTCATTAAACCACATTATTCCGCTTTTTATGAAACACCATTGAATTCTTTATTAGGTTATTTAAAAATCGAAAATCTCATTTTAACAGGAATTGCAGGGAATATATGTATTCTTTTCACAGCTAATGATGCTCATATGAGGAATTATTCCCTTTATGTACCACAGGATTGTATCGCTTCTAACAACGACCAAGATAATAAACACGCTTTAAAAATAATGGAATCTACATTAAAAGCAAATATTTTACCTTCATCTCAAATAAAATTTAATTAATATATATCTATTTTCTAACTTTTTATATCAAATTGGTCCGCTCGCTTCCCTCTTGTGCTACAATAATTCTGTTTTGTATTTTTAATAGTCATTGTAAACTACTGATTGAAAGGGGGAAACAGCGTGACCGGAGTACCATTTATCACGGTTGAAGGACCAATTGGTGTTGGAAAAACTTCACTTGCAAAGGAAATTTCAATTCACATGCAACTCCACTTACTAAAAGAAATTGTTGAGGAAAACCCTTTTTTAGGAAAATTTTATGAAGACATCGACGAATGGAGTTTTCAAACAGAGATGTTCTTTCTTTGTAATAGATACAAACAACTAGAGGATATTAACATAAAGTATTTGAATCAAAGGAAACCCGTAGTAGCAGATTATCATATATTTAAAAATTTAATTTTCGCATCACGAACACTCAAGGATTCTCAATATGACAAGTATATGCAAATTTATCGTATCCTTACACAAGATATGCCTGTCCCAAATGTCATTGTCTATTTAACAGCGAGTCTAGAAACATTACAAAAACGAATTGCGATGCGCGGAAGAGAATTTGAAAAAAATATGGATCCAAATTACTTACTGCAACTTACAAAAGATTACGAAACAGCAATGGACGCTTTTAAAAAGGGGCATCCAGATATCCCAGTATTGAAATTTAACGGAGACGATATAGATTTTGTAAAAAATCCTGATGATTTAAATATCATCCTATCCGCCCTTCAAAATACTCTCTTAAAGGGGTCGAAATAATAATGAATTTAAGGCAAAAATATGATATACCCAATGACGCAGTAATCACTATCGCCGGAACGGTAGGTGTCGGTAAATCAACTATGACAACTGCATTAGCTAACGCTTTAAGTTATCGCACATCATTTGAAAAAGTAGATTCCAATCCGTATTTGGACAAGTTCTATGCCGATTTCACACGCTGGAGCTTCCACCTACAAGTGTACTTTTTAGCGGAACGATTTAAGGAACAAAAAAGAATTTTTGAATACGGTGGTGGTTTTGTTCAAGATCGTTCTATTTATGAAGACACTGGGATTTTCGCAAAGATGCATCACGAAAAAGGTACGATGACAGAAACTGATTATGAAACATACAAAAGTTTATTTGACGCTATGGTCATGACTCCTTACTTCCCTCATCCAGACCTATTAATTTACTTAGAAGGTTCTTTCGATGATATTGTCAATCGTATTCAAGAACGCGGACGCCCAATGGAACAACAAACTCCAATTGAGTACTGGAAAGAAATGCATGAACGTTATGAAAACTGGATTAACAACTTTCATTCATGCCCTGTTTTACGATTAAATATTAATGAATATGATATTTTAAAAGATGAGGCTTCCATCGAACCAATCATTAAAAAAATTGGCCATTTTTTAAACCAAACACGTAAACTTGTAAAATAAAAAACCCGTGCATATGCACGGGTTTTCCTATTAAATTACTTCTTTTTTTTTGTTGGAGCAATAATTTCACTCTCAGGTTTTCCAGCATTAATACGCTGACGAACAGTACTTGTACTAATATCGTATGTTTCAGCAATCTCTTTAACAGTCATTTCTTTCCCGTTAATCACTGCTGTTAACACTTTACCTGTACGTTTTGGAGCTGCTTCTTTCTTTACATCTGGTTTTTCAACTTTTTTTGGTGCCTCTACTTTTTTCGGAGCTTGCCTTACATCACAAGTGCAACCACAAAGTTTACGGAATGTATCATCGCTTATAGTGCGTGACACATTTGCGCCACTGTTTAAAATTCTATTGTTTTTACAGACAGGACATTGTACATAATATAAGGTTTTTCCGTCTAAAGGAAACGTTTGTATAATAAGATCCATGTTGACCCCTTTCATATCTATGAAGATAATCATCAGAACATGAGTGTGTAATAAGGACAATATCTCCTTACACCATACTTTATGATTGGTTTTAAAATAAAAACTCGTTACGTGTTGGTAACGAGTTCTCCAATCTCCACTTATATGCGCTGTTGTCAATTATATCTGGAGGAGGTAGAGGGATTCGAACCCCCGCGCGACTCTCGCCACCTGTCGGTTTTCAAGACCGATCCCTTCAGCCGAACTTGGGTATACCTCCATATTGACATCAAATATAATATCAAAAGAAAAACAGTTAGTCAACCCTACTAAAATAAATTATGAGGAAAGGAAAATTTTACTTTTCCTCTCCTATATTACACTACTGACAACGCTCATAATTACCAATCACTCATACCGATGAATGTTTCAATTTATTTAATAATTGTTTTTCCTCCCATATAAGGGCGAAGAACTTCTGGAATTATAATTGTACCATCTTCTTGTTGGTAATTCTCCAAAATAGCTGCCACCGTACGTCCAATTGCAAGACCAGATCCATTTAATGTATGAACATGTTCCGGTTTTCCGTTTGGTTCACGACGGAAACGGATGTTTGCACGTCTCGCTTGGAAAGCTTCAAAATTACTACAAGAAGAAATTTCACGATATGTGCCATAGCTTGGAATCCATACTTCAATATCGTATTTCTTTGCTGCTGTAAATCCTAAGTCGCCTGTACACATGCTCATAACGCGATATGGCAACTCTAATAATTGTAACACGCGTTCTGCATCATTTGTTAGTTTTTCTAACTCTTCATAAGAATCTTCTGGTTTTACGAATTTCACAAGCTCTACTTTATTGAACTGATGTTGGCGAATTAAACCACGCGTATCGCGACCAGCTGAACCAGCTTCAGAACGGAAACATGAGCTAAATGCAGCATATCGTATAGGCAATTGCTCTTTATTTAAAATCTCATCGCGATGCATATTCGTTACAGGTACTTCAGCTGTTGGAATTAAGAAGTAATCTTCACTTTCAATAAGGAATGCATCTTCTTCAAATTTTGGAAGTTGCCCTGTTCCTGTCATACTTGCACGGTTTACCATATACGGAGGTAATACTTCTTCATATCCATGCTCGTCAGTATGAAGGTCAAGCATAAAGCTAATTAAAGCACGCTCTAATCTTGCACCAACACCTTTGTAAAATACGAAACGACTTCCTGTTACTTTCCCCGCACGTTCAAAATCTAAAATTCCTAAATCAGTAGCAAGATCCCAATGTGGTTTTGGTTCAAAAGCAAATTCTTTCACTTCTCCCCAAGTACGTGCTACTACATTATCATCCTCTGTTTCACCAACTGGAGCAGACTCATGAGGAATATTTGGAATAGATAACATTAATCTTTCTAAGTCTTCTTCAACTGTACGAAGTTCATTATCAAGATCTTTTACTTTTTCTCCAACTTCACGCATTTCTAAAATTAAGGCTTCCGCGTCTTTCTTTTCACGCTTTAATACTGAAATTTGTTGAGACACTTCGTTACGTTTACTTTTTAGTTCCTCTGTTTGAACAAGTAGTTCTCTTCTTCTCGCATCAAGCTCCTCGAAACGATCAAAATCTGTTAAATCTTCGCCTCTATGCTGTAATTTTGCTTTTACTTCTTCAAAGTTCGTACGTAAAAATTTAATATCAAGCATTATATACTCCTCCTTTTATTTTATAAAGCACAAAAAACTCCCGTCCCTATACAAAGGGACGGGAGTTAACCCGCGTTGCCACCCTAGTTGAAAGTATTACTACCTTCCTCTCAAGTAGAAATAACGGCTCCTCACCGGGAATGTTTACTAATCATAAAGATATTCCACATTCCATTCCAGGATGGATTCACAAACTGTTTCTATCGATTTCCACCAACCATCGACTCTCTATAAGAAACGACATTCGTTACTATTTCCTATCAACACGCTTATTTTATAAAATTGTTACCATCAATTTACTATAATCTTATACAAGTTGCAAGTTACTTACACAACTTTTTTCATTTTTGCTTCTTTTACCATTTCTACAAAGTATGCAGTTACACGATGATCGTCCGTTAATTCTGGATGGAAAGAAGCTGCTAAAAATGCTCCTTGCCTTACCGCTACCATTCGATTGCCATGCATAGAAAGTACCTCTACATTATCAGCTACCTCTACAACATACGGAGCACGGATAAATACGCCAATAAATTCCTCTCCCACACCTTTAATTGAAAGTGCAGCTTCAAAGCTATCTTTTTGGCGGCCAAACGCATTACGCTCAACTGTAATATCCATAGCACCAATATGTGCTTCCTCATAGCCAACAAGTGTTTTCGCAAGTAGAATCATACCTGCACATGTACCAAACATTGGCTTACCAGACTTCGCAAATGCACGAAGCGGTTCCATGAAAGCATACTTATCAATAAGACGACGCATTGTTGTACTTTCACCGCCTGGTAAAATAAGACCATCAATTTCTTCAAGTTGTTCTATACGCTTTACAACAACAGCTTCTGCACCACTTGCTTTAACTGATTTTACATGTTCACGCACTGCGCCTTGAAGACCTAGTACACCGATTTTCACCATTTTAAAGATCTCCTTTAATTACCATCCACGCTCTTGCATGCGTTGTTCTGGTAATAACGTTGAAATTTCGACACCTTTCATTGCAGTACCTAGTCCTTTAGAAAGGCTTGCAATTAGTTCGTAATCTTCATAATGAGTCGTTGCTTCAACAATTGCACGTGCAAATTTCTCTGGATTCTCCGATTTGAAGATACCAGATCCAACAAATACACCATCAGCACCAAGTTGCATCATTAATGCTGCATCTGCTGGCGTTGCTACACCACCTGCTGCAAAATTTACAACTGGTAGACGACCAAGGCGTTTAATTTCAAGTAGTACTTCATAAGGAGCACCAGTATTTTTTGCATATGTCATTAACTCATCTTCACGTAAACTTGCAACTTGACGGATTTCTGCATTGACTTGGCGCATATGACGTACTGCCTCTACAATGTTCCCTGTTCCTGGCTCACCTTTTGTACGAAGCATAGATGCACCTTCTGCAATACGACGTGCAGCTTCTCCGATATCACGGCAACCACATACAAACGGAACTGTGTAATCGCGTTTATTTAAATGGTACACTTCATCAGCAGGAGTTAACACTTCACTCTCATCGATATAGTCTACCCCTAATGATTCTAATACACGTGCTTCTACAAGATGACCAATACGGCATTTTGCCATAACTGGAATTGACACTGCACCCATAACTTCTTCAACAATTGTTGGATCCGCCATACGAGCAACGCCACCTGCTGCACGAATATCTGCAGGTACACGCTCTAATGCCATAACAGCAACCGCGCCTGCTTCTTCTGCAATCCTTGCTTGTTGAGCGTTAACTACGTCCATAATAACGCCGCCTTTTTGCATTTCTGCCATTCCACGTTTTACACGTTCTGTCCCTGTTACATTTGTCATGTACAAAAACCCCCTTAGGTGAATTGCTTTTCCCCGTTAAAGGCGAAAATTAAGAATACTCTTACATTCTACCACTAACTATCAGATGGTTGTCTACTACTTTTTCATAAAGTCTGTATGAAAAATAGGAATAAGAAAAAGCTCCTACAACGAGGAGCTTTTAAAACCAACCTTTTACTGTATCAACAGCACTATTCCACATACCACTAAAGAAAGAACCGATTCCGCGCATAGAACGAGTAAACCAGTTTGCTTCTTCTACTGCAGATTTTGTTACAAGATCCACTTGTAATGACTTACCAGATAAAAATCCAGGATCGTTCGTATCTTTTGGTGTGATTACCATTTGACCAAGTGCAGCACCCTTTTTAATAGGTGCTTCTTGTCCCTTACTTACTTCTTTCAATTCTGTTTTATAAACATCTTTACTTCCTTTTGGCACCGGAAGTGAAACAGCTTCTTTTGTTTGAACTGCCACATCTTTATCTTTTGCATTTTCTACTCGTACTGTTTCTTGTCCTTTTACTGAAGAATCTTTTTTATACATTTGCTTCATTTCAAAGTTAGCAAATCCATAATCATATAGCTTCTTTGTTTGATCAAAACGTGCTGTATGAGAATTTGTTTTAATAACTACAGAAATGAAACGCATACCGTTTCTTTCAACCGTACCAGTGAAACAATCTCCTGCTTCTGGGGTTGATCCTGTTTTCAGGCCATCTACACCATCATATTGTTTAACCAAGCCTTTTAACATCCAGTTCCAGTTATCCATCCGTACTGGGTACTTCCCACCCTCTTGGAAGACTTTCTTTGGAATCTTCGCTGTGTCTAATACTTTAGGAAAATCCTTAATAAGATGCTGAGCTAAAATTGCAACATCTCTCGCGGACATTTTATTTTCTTCTTCCGGATTTGTTCCTTCAGGATGTTGTCCCTTTAAGTCTTTGTTTGTTAAGCCTGTAGAGTTTACAAATTTATAATTTTTTAATCCAAACTCCTTCGCCTTATCATTCATCATTTTTACGAAATCGATTTCTTTTCCTGCCACCGCTTCGGCTAGAGCAATTGTCGCTCCATTAGCAGAATAAATTGCCATCGCTTCATACAACTCTTTTACCGTATAAGACCCACCATTTTCTAGCGGAACATTTGATAATGAACGATCTTGTGAAATTTTATGAGCATATTCAGAAATCTTAATTTTTTGATCCCACTTCAGTTTCCCTTTTTCGACTGCTTCATTCACTAAGTACTCACTCATCATCTTTGTCATACTAGCAATTGCCAATAATTCATCAGCATTTTTTTGATATAAAATTTTACCTGAATTTGCCTCTACTAAAATTGCTGCACCTGCTTCAATGTTTAAAGCAGCTCCTGTTTCTGCTGATGCATTGCTATATGGTAACAACATGCTACAAGCTAGTGTAAGCATTGTTACTAACGCAATGAATCTTTTGCAAAGCATACCTTTCACTTTTGCTACCCCCAATATTTATGTACTCACATAACCGTTATTCTAACATAATCAAAAAAAAATAGACAGAGATATCAAACCTCTATCTATTTATATATAAGACATTATAATGAGTAGTTTGGAGCCTCTTTTGTAATTTGTACGTGATGAGGATGACTTTCACGTAAGCCAGCACCTGACATGCGAATGAATTGTGCATTCTCCCGTAAAAATTCTAAATCCTGTGCTCCGCAATATCCCATACCTGCACGTAAGCCACCAACTAATTGATGAACTGTATCCGCTAAAGGTCCTTTATATGGTACTCGTCCTTCAATACCTTCTGGAACAAGTTTTTTGTTTCCTTCTTGGAAATAACGGTCTTTACTTCCTTTTTCCATCGCTCCGACAGAACCCATACCACGATATACTTTAAATTGACGACCTTGATAAATTTCAGTTTCCCCAGGGCTTTCAGCAACACCAGCAAACATGCTACCTAGCATAACAACGTGTGCTCCTGCTGCTAAAGCTTTAACCATATCACCAGAGTACTTAATACCGCCATCAGCAATAACTGGAATACCGTGTTTACGAGCTTCTGTTGCACAATCGTAAACTGCTGTTAATTGTGGTACACCAACACCAGCTACAACGCGTGTCGTACAAATAGAACCTGGTCCAATACCAACTTTAACTACGTTTGCGCCAGCTTCAATTAATGCTTTTGTTGCTTCAGCAGTAGCAACATTTCCAGCGATAATATTTAGTGATGGATATTTTGCACGAACTTCTTTTACTTTATCAATAACACCTTGAGAATGTCCATGAGCTGTATCAAGGACAATTGCATCTACATTTGCTTTTACTAATGCGTCAATACGAAGTACAGCATCAGCTGTTACACCAACAGCTGCTCCAACTAATAAGCGTCCTTGCTTATCTTTCGCAGAGTTGGGAAATTCAATTACTTTTTCAATATCTTTAATTGTAATAAGCCCTTGTAGTACACCGTTATTATCAACAAGAGGGAGCTTTTCAATTTTATACTTTTGTAGGATCTTTTCAGCTTCTTCCAGTGTTGTACCAACTGGAGCTGTAATTAGCTGTTCTTTTGTCATTACGTCGGAAATTTTGATTGAGTAGTCTTGGATAAAACGCATATCACGGTTTGTAATAATACCAACTAATTTTTGTTCGTCTAGATTATTTACAATTGGTACACCTGAAATACGGTATTTTCCCATAAGATGTTCTGCATCATATACTTGATGTTCTGGAGTTAAAAAGAAAGGATCTGAAATAACGCCACTTTCAGAACGTTTTACTTTATCGACTTGCTCGGCTTGTTGTTCAATAGACATATTCTTATGAATGATTCCTAAACCGCCTTGACGAGCTATTGCAATAGCCATATCCGCTTCTGTTACTGTATCCATTCCTGCACTAATTAACGGGATGTTTAACTGTAAGCTTTCAGATAAAACTGTTTTGATACTTACTTCTCTTGGTAATACATCTGACTTTGCTGGTACAAGTAATACGTCATCAAAAGTCAAACCTTCTTTAATAAATTTAGATTCCCACATAATTGTTCCCCCTATGATACCAGAAATTATTATTAGTAGCTTATCAATTGGTTAAAATACTGTCAAGAAAGTATATATATGTTAGAATTTTTAGATAATAAAAGGAGCGTAATATATGCATCAATCAACTTCTACTTGGCAGCAACTAAGTTTCTTTTTTTCATCTCAAAATGTACAACGTTATCTTGCCCGTTGTTACGAAAAATCCTCCATACAAGATGCTGAAAAAAAAAGTTTTGAAAACTGTTATCCCTTTATTTACTACTTAGAACACGGGAAAAATTATTATGAATTATATAAGGCGGCTCCCTTTTCAATTCAACCAATGTTGTTGTTTTATGGGATTAGTCAACTATTTAAAGCTTGCTTGCTAACTATTGATCCTAACTATCCAGAATCAACTACCGTTTTAGCTCATGGCGTTACAACTCGTAAACGAAAAAAACAAGGTTATCAATTTTTAGAAGATGAGGTAAAAATACAAAAAAATGGATTATTTACTCATGTTGCAAAACAACTGTTTCACATGAAACACTTAGAGGCAGAAAAGTTTAATATGTTAGAGCTAATGGGAAATATTCCGGAATTACAAAATTTATTTCGTTATAGTCAAAAAGGATTAACTTTATATAAAATTGATTCAACAAATAAAAATGAACTTTCCTTTTCGGTTGATATACTAGATCGACTACATATGACAAGAGAGAGATTTTCACGTTACATTGAATCAACTTGTAAACATTTATCCATACAACAAGTCTCTGAAAAAACGAGTGAATCGAATGTACTTTTTACAGCACCTATCGATTCATGGAATCCTATGTATAGTACTCCTCTATACTACGAGTACCTTGCTGATGTGTATTATTTACCACTTACAACCGACCCTAGAAATCTTAAGCCTGTATTGCCTGAACTCCTTGTTCATTATTTATTGCTCTATAATTTAAGTATGATTTCTCGATACGAAACAGATTGGTGGTATGACTTATTTGGAAGTTATAACTCCGAAGACTATCCATTTATTTATCAATTTTTAAGTATTTCTGCTCAAAAAATCCCTTACTATATTTCAGCATTTTTACTATCAGAATCTAATCTATTTCATGGGAAATAAAAAAACACGAATCAAATG
>NUMR01000057.1 GCA_002578045.1 Bacillus cereus | reverse complement strand
AATCGAGCTTTTACGGGCAGTTATCTCCCACCTAACTTCCTCGCATTCGCCGAATGTTGAGGTGGGGGTCTTACTGCCCGCAAATAGCGGGATAAAGTGAATTTTGACGAAATGTAAATGATTTGTAATGTTTTTTTTCGATAAATTTCATTATAATAAGTGGATATGAGTGTCTTATTTCAATCCAAATGAAGGAGTACAGGAAATGGAGCAAAACCCATCTTTGCAAGAAAATACACGCAGTAAACTGAAAAAGAGTAAGAAAAAAACAAAAATTATTATAAGCGTCATTCTATCCTTTTTACTAGTAGGCGGCGGTTATACTTGGTTTTTAGTAAATAAAGCATCTTCTGCTATTCGAAATGCCGCACACGATTTAGCGCGCGGTGATAAATCTGATTTACGTGATAAAGCTGTAAAACCTATTACAAATAACGTATCTGTCTTAATTATGGGTGTTGATGAAAGCGATGTCCGAGGAAAAGAATATGGTGAAGCTATAAGAACAGATGCGCTATTACTTGCAACTTTTAATAAAGATAGCAAAACTGTAAAGCTACTAAGTATTCCAAGAGACACATATACTTACATTCCAGTAGAAAAGAAAAAAGATAAAATTACACACGCTCATGCATACGGTTCTACTAAAAACGGAAAAGATGGTGGACCACAAGCAACTATTGATGCAGTTGAAAAATTAATGAATGTTCCTGTCGATTACTTTATAAAGTTTAACTTTAAATCATTTATGAAGATTGTCGATGATTTAGGCGGGATTGAAGTCGATGTACCAGTTGAATTTACTGAACAAGATAGCAATGATAATGCCGATGCGATTCACCTGAAAAAAGGTGTTCAAAAGTTAAACAGTGAAGAGGCTCTTGCTCTTGCTAGAACAAGGCACATTGATAGTGACGCAATGCGTGGACAACGTCAACAACTTGTTATCGAAGCTATTTTAAAGAAACTAACAAGTGTTGGATCCGTAACAAAAGTTGGTAACATCATTGATGATATTAATGGACAATTCACTACGAACTTAACATTTGATGATATGCTTTCATTCTATAAGTATGGTTCGGATTCGGAAATTGAGAAATTACAAATTCAAGGTGAAGACTGTTACATGGCAAAAGGTGATGATACATGTAGCAAATCTGCTGGTGGCGGCCGAACATACTACTACAATCCAGATAAAAAGGAACTAGCAAATGTTACAAACGAACTTCGCACTCACCTTGGACTACCTGCATATACAAAAACAGACTCTGATTTTAAAAAAACAAGCTCAGAAAAAACAAAAGAATCTAAGTCTGAAAATACGAGTAAGCACGAATCAAGTAACAATGAAACTAAAAATAGCAGTGAAGATACAGAAACATCGTCTAACGATAATGAATAAAACAGAAGCGGTGCTCTATGGAGGCAAAGCACCGCTTCTTTTTATTTCTTTAAAAGTAAAAGCCAGAAATTTACAACTATCTTTTTTAATATTTTCAAATTATAATAAATGGTAGTAATCTATTCCAATTACTAGGGGGGACATATATATGAAAGCTGCAGTAAAACATAACATTTCAGATTTTAAAGACTACTTAAAATCCAATGATATATACATGGAAGAAAACATAGATGAAAATGATGGTTCTGTTCATTTTTCAGTAGGATTAGAGACAGAGGCTGGGACAAAAATTCAGCTTATCGCTGCTTTCCAAAACGAACATCCTACTGTGGATATATACTGCTTCAATGTTGCTCATATACCTGATGCAACATTAACAAATGATATTTTACACGTCATCAATGAATTAAACACATCTTATCGATTTGCAAAATTCACACTAAACAAGCAAAATGCAATTGATATTTCAACATCTCTTGCATTCTCAGAGCCAAACTTTAATCCAGCACTTGTCTTTGAACATACGAGAATGCTATATAAGTTAGCAAATGACGAATATAAAAACTTAATGAAAGTAATTTGGGCATAAGTAAAAGGATGGGCTGCAAGCAGCACCATCCTTTTACTTCAATATTATATCCACCCACATCTTAACAGCCGTGCCTACAATTAAAATTGATAACATATATTATTGTAGTCCATCTAATTCATTTCATCTACCAATGAAGAAAACAACCGTTTTATTATTCCACTTCCTATAAGCTCTTTATAAAACTATAATCCATCTCTCCACCTAACGCTTCAACTATATTACCAGTTTCTCTAAAGTCATGTTTATAAATTTGTTCACATGAGCCGAAATCTACTTGCTTATAAAATTCAAAGCAAGGGAAGCCATCGTGTTCTCCTTGAATATCAATACTACCATCCTTTTTCACACATACTTCCGATGTACCATCTTCCCATCGTAGGAAAATACAACGCCCTTACTCTCCACAATAGACTCCATATGCACCGTTCTTCCCCATAACTGATGAATATACGGCAATACTTTTTCTAAGTATTTTAAATCGAGTTCGATTCCTTCGTAGCTATGTTTAATGTACAATTCTCCGTTTTTTACATAGTCACCATCTTCTACTACTAAGTACGGGAAGCCACCATTTGTCCTCATATTTACGAGCTGGTCACGTACATGTTTCCACTCTTTATCAATTATTTTATATTCTTTTCCTTGGCGCTGGAATAAGTACATATCCTCTCGCATGACGAGTTCTTTATTTAAGTAGTTTCTTAAGAACGATACGTCCCATTCAATTTCGCGGACTTCAAAGATTTTGTCACGGCCAGATCCCGGCTTTACGCCCCTTCGTTTCATTTCTTCTGTCGGGTTGTTGTAGCGTTCTTCAATATCCTCAAATATCTTAATACCAAGGTAGTATGGATTAATACTTGTGTTAGATGGCTGTACGACACCTGCATTTAATTTCGCAAATTCGATTGCTTCATCTGATGTTAAGTCCATTTCGCGAAGTATGCGTTGATGCCAGAACGAAGCCCAGCCTTCGTTCATGATTTTCGTTTCAAGCTGTGGCCAGAGATATAACATTTCTTCACGCATCATCGTTAAAATGTCGCGCTGCCAATCTTCTAGCTCACGGCTATATTCTTCAATAAAGAGAAGTAAATCTTTCTCTGGTTGCGGCGGAATTTTCTTCTTTTTACGTATATTAGGACGTTCCTGCTTTTTATTTCTGTTATCTAAATTCCATAAATCATCGTATTGTGATACCTTTTTCTTCTCTACTTCTTCTTCTTCTAAATCATCGATACTCCACGCGAGTTTCGGGCGCATAAGTGATGGATCAATATGTTCTTGAATAGCGAGTACTGCATCCAAAAATAGTTCTACTTCTGCCTTCCCGTACTTATGCTCATATGCTTTCACACGGTCCGCTGTTGCCGCCATACTCTCTACCATATCTCGCTTCGTATTTGAAAAACGAATATTATTTTTGAAGAAGTCACAGTGTGCTAAAACGTGTGCCACGATTAATTTATTTTGAATTAAGGAGTTCGTATCTAATAAAAAGGCGTAACATGGATCTGAGTTAATAACGAGTTCGTATATTTTACTAAGTCCTAAATCGTATTGTAATTTCATTCTGAAAAATTGCTTTCCAAAACTCCAATGTGAAAACCTTGTCGGCATTCCATATGCACCAAATGTATAAATAATTTCCGCTGGACATATTTCATAACGCATCGGATAAAAATCAAGCCCAAATCCAGTCGCAATTTCCGTAATTTCCGCAATCGCATATTGCAGTGCTTTATCATCACTTGCTCTCATTATTTTCCCTCCTTACACTTTCCCTTAAGAAAGTGTATGATAAGAAACAAGCTTTCATGAAGATTGATTACATAATAAAAAGAACTCCCGTAAAAGCCCGATTTGTGTAGGCTCATAATCAGTGGGGGATGGACAAAACCCCCACTGATTAAAGTTTCACTTTATCAGTATGTTGAAAAAACAAGAAATCCATCACCTGTATTTAGTAGGTAATGGATTCCTTTTTCTTATGAAGTGGACTTTTTCAGTGGTCTCCGCAAAAACGAGAATGTCTTTCTAATTAACCCTCAATAATCTCCATCTTCTCCGTAATTGGTGTACGAGCTTTTCCTTCTGGTACTTTATCGAAATAGCCGAGGTGAAGAATTCCAACGATGCGTTGGCCTCTTGTTAAACCGATTCCTTCTATAAATAATGGATTGTAGTTTAATCCGCCTGATTTCCAAACACATCCTAGGCCGCGCTCCCAAGCAAGCAATTGAAAGTTTTGTATAAATGCGCATGTTGCAGCGTAATCTTCATCACGTTGAATTTGACGTGGATCTTCATCAATATAAACAACGATTTGTGCAGGTGTGCTTAAAAAACGGTCTGATAACATTTTACCGCGTTTTGCTCTTTCTTCTTCTGTGAAAGAGTTTAATACTGCGTCTACTAATTTCCTGCGACCGTCCCCAATATATAATTTGCAATTCCATGGCTCACGGTGTTTATGATTTGGTGCCCACGTTGCATCGTTTAATAGTTCAATTAATAGCTCTTTTTCTACTACTTTATTTGCAAATGTACGAACAGAACGTCTTTCTTTCATAACATTTGCGATGGAAGTATATGTAGTCATATTTTTCTCTCCCTTATTTTTATCTATATGTATACGTTTATTATTGATATTGATTTTCAATTTCGATTATAACCTAGTTTTTTATTATTAATCAATGTTTTATGTTGGAAAACTTATAAAAACTTCTTTTTCTACTGTGAATAAAAAAACTTAGTGTGTTCACAAGTTTTTCACATTTTATGGAAATGATAAGTGTGAAGTTTTCCACATCATCCATCTAGGAGGAATTTATATGTACAAGAAAATCGTAGTAAGTATGATTATGGCAGCATTATTATGCGTGGTATCTGTCTTCCCTGCTTCCGCTGCCACGCCAAAAGAAGTAATAATATACCATCATAAGCCTATTTCAGAAGAAGAAATGCAATCATTAGAAAAACTCGGCTATAACAAACATGAAATTTGGACAGCTGCTCACATTGCAAGAATAAGCAAAAAAGAAATTAAAGATGTTTTAGCTTACTATAAGCAAAATAAATCTTGGGAGAACACCACAAAACATTTCGGTGTTCATCCGAATAAATTGAAAAAGCATCATATGAATAAAGAAACAAAAAAGGCACTTTTACAAAAGTTAGCCAATATGCACAAATCTACACCAGATGGGCTAATACTGAAAATGAAAGAGCATAACATCGGCCTACATCATCTTGCAGTGTTAACAATCATCGCAAAGAAAAGTAATACTTCTCTCGACAATGTACTGCAAATGAAAAAAGGTGGGATGGACATTAAGCAAATTGCAGAAAAATTAAATGTCAAAAAAGAAGATATACGAGCAGAAATGATGAAATTAGTAAAGTCTATTAAAGAAAAGTAAACAGATTAACACGCTTAGTATACGCTTATATCCCAATTTTATTTCTCATCCATTCACTACAGTGGCGCTTCAAAAATTGTTCAAAAAAAACTTCTCCCTAGGTGTGCCTTAGTCTGATACAATTTGATTAATACATTTGTAAAGGGGACAAGCGTATGAAGAAATATGTATTTTCTTTACTTGCAGTACTGAGTCTACTTCTTGCTGGATGCGGGAGTGCTGGTACAAATAACAAAAAATCTTCTGAATCAAAAGAGGAAAATGATCATGCCACGCATACTCAGCAAGCTGACATTCAAGAAAAAACAAAAGGAATCGACACACTTCCAACCTTCCTAGACAAGCTTGATCCACAAATGAAAGAGATCTATACCGTTGCTGGTCAAAATGCGGAACTATTAGATTGGATTCCCTGTTACTGCGGATGTGGCGAAAGTGTAGGACATAAAAATAATAAAAATTGCTTTATTCGTGAAATTAAAAAGAACGGTGAAGTTGTTTGGGATTCCCATGCAACAACTTGTGTCAATTGCTTAGAAATCGCCGTTAAATCTGCTTCGATGAAACAAAAAGGAAAATCAACGCTTGAAATCCGCAACTATATCGATAATAAATACAAAGAAGGCTATGGCAAGCCGACACCTACGCCAATGCCAAAAGCGTAAAAACGAGGAAAACCCTCGTTTTTTTCTTTTCATTCACCTTTTTTCTTAACAAATTCTTTCAAGTGTATTTCTCCTTGCTTGTCACACACTATTTATAACTCCTCAGTAAGGAGGGTACACAGTGCAAACATATAACGACTATGATAAAGCTCTCTATTACACGTATTGTTGTAATTGGGACAAATTACTCGTTCTAATGGTTCAAACGAATGATCAATTATTTTCTAAGCGTATTGAGCATTTTTTACACGCTTATCAATACAGTAAAGAGTTACCAGAAGTTGATAAACAATTGCAGCTTCTATTTCAATATATTGACCATGCATCCCAAAAATCACATATAGAAGAAGTCAAACAAATGCCAATGTAAAAATATAGCGCTATTCTCTTAAGGAGAATGGCGCTTTTTTTGAAATGTTAATATCAATAAAAGTTTCCTCTCATAAAACTTTTATTGATAAACGTATTTTTTCTTTCTTTTCTCTACCACTTCATACTATAATTTAGTATGTAACTATTATAAGAGAGGTATAAAATATGGGACGAGAAAAAAAGCAAGAATATGCTTTATTTACCGCATGGGGAGCTTCTTTTATCGCTACACTAGGAAGTCTATACTTTTCCGAAATCATGAAATTTGAGCCTTGTGTCCTTTGTTGGTATCAACGTATTTTCATGTATCCATTCGTTTTATGGCTTGGTATCGCTGTAGCAAAGAAAGACTATCGCATCGCAAGTTATTCTTTACCAATTGCAAGTATTGGTGCTTGTATTTCTTTATATCACTATGCAATTCAAAAAATCGCAGCATTTTCAGCTGCTGGGGCAGCTTGCGGGCGCGTACCTTGTACGGGAGAATACATAAACTGGTTTGGCTTTGTAACAATTCCGTTTTTAGCACTTATCGGCTTTATCACAATCGCTGTTTGTAGCTTCATTGTATGCAAAAACAAATAAGGAGATGAAAGAATGAAAAAAATGCTTATATTTGGCGGTATTATTATCGCCTTGTTTGTAGCAATTTTCGCTGTAACACAAATGGAAGAAAAAAACGCATCTACAAGTCAAAAGCTTAATAATACTACTAGGAGTCAAACAGATGGTCCTAGCTACTACACAAATAAAATTTCTCTTTCAGATCTCAAAAAAAATTTAGAAGAGAAAAAAGAACAAACAGTATACTTTTATCAAACATCTTGCGTTCATTGCCAAAAATTATCTCCTATTGTAGTACCAATGGCTAAAGACTTGAATGTTGATATGAAAGTTATGGATATTGAAAAATTAGATGCTCCTTGGGATGAATATAAAATTACAGGAACTCCAACAATCATTCATTTTAAAGATGGCAAAGAAGTGAGCCGTATTAGCGGCGAACCACCGAAAGACAAATTAAAAGAATGGCTTAAACAAACAAAGAAATAACGAGAAAAGGAAACTCCTTCTATACATGAAATGAGTGTAAAATCCCACACTAATATATAAGGAGGGGATTTTATGCCAGAAGTAAAATGCTCTGTTTCCAATTGCTCATTTTGGGGACAAGGTAACTTTTGTCAAGCAAGTGAGATCATCGTTCAACCCGATGCAGAAGAAGCTGGTCAAACTGAAAATGCTTCATATACAGGCGTAGTTTTAACAAACGAGACGATAGAAAGTTCTGTAACAACGAGTGTAGAGACTTGTTGTCATACGTTTCAGCCAAAATATTAAACATAAAAGCATACGATTAATCGTATGCTTTTTTACATTCCCCTCCAAAAATTATGCATCATAAAAAAGTACAAAATAGCAAGAACGACCGTCCCGCATAAGGTAATGCGCCGATATATACCCTTCTCTCCTTCCCTTGCCTTCACAAACGCCCAAATAAATCCGATGAACAATATTAAATCAACATATGGAACATAAAAAGAAAAAACGAGAAACGCATACAAATACACGATAAATAAACAGGTCGTTATTAAGAAAACTTTAAATGCAAATTCACTTTTCATAATGTAACCGCCCCCAATCTGTACTGTATTATATTCAGCAAAATACAATAGTTGCAGTTAAACTCCAAGTAGAAATAAGCTACCGCCTATAATACGGTAGCTATTACGGAACATTATATTTCCGTTTATATATATTACTTAAAGTCGAAGAAGGGATTTGCTCGTAACGAATTTTTTCTCCTGTTTCATCTATAATATACAAATTGTTTCCTATATAATATATTCCATCCTTTCGTTTGGAATAGACGGTATAACTTTCGTTCGGTAATACCGTTTTCACTTTTGTTAACTGCCCATTTGGTTCTTGCCAATATATATTAACAAGGTCTAATAACGTAAGTGTTCCAATTTGTTCTTCTTCTACTTTACGACCATTCCAGCTCACAACACGATAACCAAGCTTATTTGCTTCATATTCAGGACTCGTATGAAAACGAGAAATAATTACTTTTGTCTGTAATTGTACCTGGTCATATAACCATTGTATATCCCGGTCATGCATGCGAATACAACCATTTGATTCCCTACTTCCAACCGTCCATTCCCGATTTGTCCCGTGAATCGCATATTCATTTTTATCTAGTCCGAGCCACCTCGTGCCGAGAGGATTGTTCGGTGCCCCCCCAGGTATTTTTTTGCGATGATATTCTTTATTTTTATATTTAGTTACAATACAGAAGTTACCTTCGGGCGTTGGGGTACTGTCTCTTCCAGTCGTTATTGGAAACGTCCTCGTATAGTTGCCATTTTCAAAAAAAGACAGCTGATTCGTCGAAAGATTAACTAGGATTAAATGATCTGTATTAGCAAAGGCGCTAGCCGGTAGACAGAAAAATAAGATTACGATAAACAACGCTTTCTTCATCTAAATCCTCCCTAGCACTAATATGATAATACATGCAATTAGCTTTACTTTGCTCTTATAAGTAAAAATTATCCATTTATAATAAAGTGAAACTTTAATCAGTGGGGTTTTGTCCATCTCCCACCTCACTTCCTCGCATTCGCTGAATTTTAAGGTGGGAGTCTTACTGCCCGTTAATGCGGGATAACGCCCCCATTTACATGTATCATCTGTCCTGTAACATAAGAAGAATCACTAGATGCTAAATATACATATGCTGGTGCTAATTCATATGGTTGACCTGGCCTTTGCATCGGAACATTGCTCCCAAACTGTGATACTTTTTTCTCATCAAAGCTTGATGGGATAAGTGGTGTCCAAATCGGTCCTGGTGCAACACCATTTACACGAATCCCTTTTTGCACTAACGACTTAGAAAGCGATCTTGTAAAGGCTACAATAGCTCCTTTCGTTGCAGAATAATCAATCAGTGTTTCATTTCCTTCATATGCAACGATAGAGGCTGTGTTTATAATTACATCCCCCATTTTCAAATGAGAAAGTGCTGCTTTCGTAACATGAAAATAAGAAAAAATATTAATACGAAACGTTTTTTCTAACTGCTCTGCTGTAATATATTCTAATCCTTGCTGCGGATATTGCTGTGCGACGTTATTTACTAAAACATTTAAACTGCCTAGCTGTGAAATAGTCTCTTTCACAATATCTTTACAATGTTGTTCATTACTTAAATCCCCCGGCAACAATACACATTTCACGCCTTCTTTCTCAACACGTTGTTTCGTCTCATTTGCATCTTCTTCCTCATCTAAATAAGCAATCGCAACATTTGCCCCCTCTTTTGCAAAAGCGATGGAAACAGCCCTTCCAATCCCGCTATCTCCCCCTGTAATTAATACATTCTTTTCTTTTAACTTTTCACTTCCTTTATAATTGGAATTTTCAAACTGCGGAAGTGGATTCATTAATGATTCAATACCAGGCTGTTTATTTTGATGTTGCGCAGGCATTGTTAAAAAGTTTTTTTGCTGTGGCATACTTTCGGTCAGCTCCTTTTCCTTATCATGTGCACAATTAGAAAAACTACTTACACATAAAAACGTAATTTACACGTAGTTCTGCGGTTATTATTCGAATTTAAGACACAAAATATGAATTGTTGTAAACTTTTTATGCAAAACTATTGCAAAACGAACAAAAAACGAATATTATATATAACTGTCGTGAAAATCATTCGTAAACAGAAAGGATGTTTATATGTTTAACCTTTCAAAACATAAAACTTCTATTAAAACTGAAATTATGGCAGGTATGATTACCTTCTTAACAATGGCATATATCATTGTCGTAAACCCTGTCATCCTTGGGGATGCAGGTGTTCCGTTTGAACAAGCATTTACAGCAACAATTATCGCTGCTGTTATCGGAACATTATTTATGGCAATCTTTACAAACTTACCAATCGCAATTGCACCAGGTATGGGATTAAATGCTTACTTCTCTTACTCTGTTGTAAAAGTTCATGAAGGCATGACTTTCGCAATTGCGTTCTCTGCTGTATTCGTGGCAGGTATGATTTTAATTTTGTTATCATTTACATCATTCCGTACAAAATTAATGGAAGCAATTCCTGAAAACTTAAAACATGCAATTACTGCTGGTATTGGGCTATTTATCGCCTTTATCGGTTTACGTTTAACAGGTATCGTTACAAAAAACGATGCAAACTTAGTTGGACTTGGTGATCTTCACTCTGCTCCAGTACTACTAGCATTGACTGGTCTTGGAATTACAATTACCCTTATGTCTTTAAATGTAAATGGCGCGCTATTTATTGGCATGCTATTAACTGGTATTATCGCTTTCTTCACAGGACAATTAACATTCTCAAACGGTGTTACATCAATGCCTGGTTTACCAGAGGGCATTATCGTTTCAAGTCCAATTACTGCTGTTTCTGATGTAATTAACTACGGATTATACGGCGTTGTATTCTCATTCTTCCTTGTTACACTATTCGATACAACAGGTACATTACTTGGTGTTGCACAACAAGGTGGATTTATGAAAGATGGAAAGCTTCCAAAAGCCGGACGAGCTCTTTTATCTGACTCATTCTCTGCAACAATCGGTTCTATGTTCGGAACAACACCATCAACAGCTTACATTGAATCTTCTGCTGGTGTTGCAGCTGGTGGTCGTACTGGTTTAACGACTATTACAGTAGCTGCCCTATTTGCATTAGCAGCATTCTTCGGACCATTAGTGAGCGCTGTATCTGGTGTATCAGCTATTACAGCACCATCACTAATTATCGTTGGTAGTCTTATGATGGGTTCAGTTCGTCACATCGATTGGGATGCATTTGATGAGGCATTCCCAGCATTCTTAGTAATCTTAAGCATGCCACTTACATCAAGTATCGCAACAGGTATTGCACTTGGATTTATTTCATACCCACTTATGAAAGTGGCAAAAGGAAAATTCCGTGCGGTTCACCCACTTGTATATGTATTTGGAATATTATTCGCTTATCAATTGATTTTCTTACCACATTAAAATCCCTCTTTATGAGGGATTTTTTCATTTTAAAAAGGCGATATTTTTAAAGAATGTTGCTGTATTACAAAGTTAAAGGACCCCTATATGAGATCCTTTGATCGATTTATAATGATCCAGTTATCCCTAAAATAGTCTTGATACGTTCATTTTGTTCGTTCTTATCCAGATATTCAAAGAAACCAAGACGATTCCCCCAAGGATCTGTGAAAGTCCCCCATTTTACAGGCACTTCATCACGAGAAAATATCTCGAATTTTTCAACATTCAATTCTTCAACTACTCTTTTTTGTTCTACTTCAATATTTTTTACTGCTAGACGAAGAGGTCCACTTCCTTCTGAAGGTGTCCCTTCTGCTACTTGTAGCCAACAACCTAGTATAAGCTCCCACTCTATAAATCCTTCGTGAGGCATAAAGTCAGGTTCCCTACTTAGTAAAGTTTTATACTAGCTACGCCCTTCTTTAATAGTAGGAACACGAATTTGTACTGTCATCTCAAAAAACAAATAAATCCCCCCCTAGAATTATTTATTACGTATTCTATATGAGGAAAATTTTTCCTTACACCTAAATTATTAGTTGAATTTTCTTATATCCATTGAATGTTACCATCAAGCAAATGTATCGTTCTGTGGCAATAGTCGGCCACTTTTTGATCAGGTGTAACGACTAGTATTGTTTTTCCTTGTTTATTAATTTCAGTTAAAATGTTCATGATTTTTTCCCGTTTTCCTGATCAAGAGCACCAGTAGGTTCATCGGCAAGTACCCATTATTTACACGACTTTTATACATTTATAAAAAAAAGCTGCGGAGAAAATTTTCTCCACAGCCTAATAAAACTCTCTATATAGAGGTTCTAATTGTATATTACCTTTGCAAAAACGCCTGTAAATCTGCAAATTGTCTCTTTGCATCTTCATAGCCTTGCTCGTATAAATTTTGTAGTTTTGCTGTATCCTTTTCCATACGATCTACTTGAAGTGGCACTTCTGGTCGAATAACAAATAAATTACCTGCTTGCTCTTCTTTTTCAATGTAATGAAGTGTTTCATTATACACTGCATAACGAGTTAGCATCGTATTTACAAGGTTTGGATACTTTTTATAAGCTTTCGCCGCCACCCAGCCAAACTTTGATTTTTTCTTCGCGTAACCATGGTTTCTCGTTAAAATAACGACTGATTTTTTAAATCCATCCTCCTGTGCTTTACGAACTGGAATCGGATCAGAAATCCCGCCATCTAATAACTGCTTACCACGGTAATTCACTACCGGTGCAATGAAAGGTAATGAACTAGATGCTTGCAATAAATTTAGTGCATCATCATTCGTTCCCTCTTTTTCAAAATAAACAGACTGTCCTGTTTCACAATCCGTTGTTCCTACAAGGAAACGCTCTGGACTACTAAAGTATGTGTCAAAATCAAACGGCACATGCTTTTCTGGAATTTCATGAAAAATGAAATCCATATCAAATAGCTGACGTTTTCTCCATAAGTTTTTATACGATAAATATTTCGGATGTGATGCATAATCAATATTTACTGTTTTATTTCTATTTCTTTGTCTGGAAAGATACGACGCTGCATGACAAGCACCCGCTGATACACCGATTACATATGGAAAATATAAATCTTGTTCCATAAAGTATTCTAGTATCCCACCAGTATATACACCACGCATACCGCCGCCTTCTAATACTAACCCCGTATTTTCAAGCATGTTATTCTCTCCTCTTTATATATATTGACTCTTTAATTATTCACTATGTTAAGTATCTTTTTCTATTATATATGAGTTCTTGCAGAAATTATATTCAAAAGGCTTGAAATGGAGGGATTTTTTCTCTCACTTAATTTTCCAAGTGATTCAAAAATCCTTTCATACTTCTCTTTATCTTGTAAATTTAACCGTTTCACTTTTCACATTCGTTCTTGCGATTATGCAACTCATATATGGACCATTAATTGATACAAAAGGAAGAAAATCTGTCCTTATCCCTAGTTTAATTATTAGTACAATCGGCTCAATTGGGTGTGCTTTCTCACCAAGCATTTACTTATTTCTATTCTTTAGAGATGTTCAAGCTTTAGGAATATCGGCTATACCTGTAGTTGCCGCAACTATTATTGGCGATTTGTTTGAAGGAAAAGCAAGCTTTATTCATTACTAGTTTCTTCAACATTATATGTGTCACTTTATTCTCTTTCACATATAGCATCAATATCCCATTCATCATTATCGTTACATCTTTATACGGTTTTAGTATGGGACTTTCTATGCCAACTCACACTACTTTATTAACAGAAGAATTCGTACAAGAACGTGCAACAGCTATCGGTATGTACAACTTCATTCGCTATCTCGGTATGGGTGCTGAACCTATTGTAGGTGGATTTCTTTTATTTAACCAAATTTTTTTGGATTTTCTTCATAGGAGCAATTATATTTCTACTCGTAATCTTATACGCAATGAAAATGCTACGCTTCCCTACCGCACAAAAAGCAAAATAGAGCCCCCGAAAGGTCGGCTCTATTTTAAGCTCTTTGATCCGCAACAATATGAATATCAATATGCTTTGTTTGTCTCATAATTTCATTTACAATAGAACCTTTTCGTATTTCTTCCCATCTCGTTCTCGCCGATTGTCCAAGTAAAATTTGTGTCACTTGTAGTATCTTTGCTACTTCAATAATAACATCCGCTGGCTTTCTTCCTTTCGCTTCTTCTAATACAAAGCTCGCATCAAATTGATTCGTTAGTGACTTCCACTCTGCAATTGTTTGCTTTTTACTAGCTGAAATAGAATCTATATTTTCCCTCTCTACATTTAACACATACAATTCAGCGTTTAATCGATCAGCCATGCGCCAACCTCTCCGTATTAATTTCTCCGCTGTTGAACTGTATTGCACACAAACGAGAATTTTTTCTTTCACACCGATTGGTTCTATTACTGTTTGGCTAATTTTTTCATCCATATCATCGGCCACTTCACGAAGCGATAATTCCCTTAGTGCTCCTAAATTGTTAAGCGTAAAGAAATTTTGTAAGCTTTGTTGAATTTTTTCTTCCTTATATATCTTTCCGTCTATTAATCTCTTCCGTAGTACTTCTGGCGTTGCATCAACGAGCTGAATTTCATTTGCTTTTTGCAAAATAAAATCCGGAATACGTTCTCGTACTTTTACATTCGTAATTTGCGCTACAATGTCATGGACGCTTTCTAAATGTTGAATATTAAACGCTGATAAGACTGATATGCCAGCCTCTAATAATTCCTGTACATCCATGTACCGTTTTTTATTCTTAGAACCAGGAATATTACTATGCGCGAGTTCATCCACTACAACTACTTGCGGCGCACGCTTTATAATTCCTTCTACATCAAGTTCATAAAACACTTTTCCTTTATACACTATTTCTTTTAAAGGAACTTTTTCTAAATCAGCAATTGCTTCTTCTGTCTCTTTTCTTCCATGTGTTTCAATTAAACCAATTACAATATCAGTTCCATCTTTTTTCATTTCTCTTGCATCAAAGAGCATTTTATAACTTTTCCCTACTCCTGGGGCAGCCCCTACGTATAGCTTTAACTTCCCGCGATTTTGCTGCCGAATGTATTCTAAATATTCCTCTGGCGTTCGCCTTTGAAACGTCGGTTTATAGTCATCTGCATACAAAACACTCACAACCTTTCTTTCGAAACAACGCTACCTCAATCCGTTAGATTGAGGTAGCACTGTTACTATTTCATTAATTTCTGTAATTTTAAATTTAACTTTAAGACGTTTACCCGATCTTCTCCAAATAAACCGAGTGCAGCGCCTTCCGTTTGATCCTTAATCAATTGATCCAGCTTTCCTTTCGGAATATTCGTTAATTTCGAGATGCGATCTACCTGCACAAAAGCCGCCTTCGGACTAATATCAGGATCAAGCCCTGAACCTGAATTTGTCACTAAATCTATCGGTACTTCTGTAACTGGAACGGTTGAATTTTGTTTCTTCCAGTCTTCAATACTTTTTTCAACTCGTTTTGCTAAATCTGGATTAGACGGTGCATAGTTATTTGAGCCAGATGCTTCTGCTTTATATTCTATACTAGAGACACGTCCATGAAAATAACGTGGATCTGTGAAATTTTGACCGATTAATTTAGAACCAACTACTTCATCTTTATCATTATATATAAGACTTCCATCCGCATTATCCTTCATTACCGCTTGTGCAATACCAGTTATGATTAGTGGGTATACAAGGCCACACAAGACTAGAAATGTAAAAGTAATACGAATAATTGGTGAAAGTATACTAAGTTTTTTCGCCATCTTTTTCCCCTCTTCCTTATATGAACAAGCCGACAATCATATCAATTACTTTAATTCCAATGAACGGAACGATAACTCCGCCAAGTCCGTAAATGAGTAAGTTACGGCTAAGAAGTGCATTAGAACTCATCGGTTTATATGCAATACCTTTCATCGCTAACGGAATGAGTAACGGAATAATAACTGCATTAAATAGTAATGCTGATAAAATCGCTGAAATTGGCGATGTTAATTTCATAATGTTTAATGCTTCCATTTGCGGAATTGCAAGTGTAAACATCGCCGGAATGATAGCAAAATATTTCGCAATATCATTCGCAATACTAAACGTCGTTAACGCACCGCGTGTCATTAGCAATTGTTTACCAATTCCTACAACCTCAATGATTTTCGTTGGGTTCGAATCTAAATCAATCATATTCGCTGCTTCTTTTGCAGCTGCCGTACCGCTATTCATCGCTAATCCAACGTCGGCTTGTGCTAACGCCGGAGCATCATTTGTACCATCACCTGTCATCGCTACCAGTTTCCCTTTATCTTGCTCTGCTTTAATAACCGCAATTTTATCTTCTGGTTTACACTCAGCAACGAATTCATCTACCCCCGCTTCTTTTGCAATTGTTGCTGCTGTTAAAGGATTATCACCAGTACACATAACCGTTTTAATCCCCATTTGGCGCAATTGTTCAAATCGTTCCCGCATACCAGGTTTTACTGTATCCTTTAAATAAATTAAACCGTAAATACGATCGTCTACTGCAACTACAAGTGGTGTCCCGCCCTCTTTCGAAATTAAATCTGCTTTTTGATTTACATCTTTCGGAATCGTTCCGCCTTGTGATTGAACCCATTCAATAACAGAACCGACAGCACCTTTTCTCACTTTCGTTCCGTCTTTTAAATCGACACCACTCATTCTCGTTTCTGCTTTAAACGGAACAAACTCACCTTGTCCTGCAAGTTCTCGATTATATGATATAGATTTCATTTGTACATACTCGATAACAGATCGACCTTCTGGCGTTTCATCTAAAACCGAGCTCATTGCAGCCCATTTTCCAACTTGCTCAATCGTTTCATTCCCTACAGGTAATAGTGTATGAGCCATTCGATTCCCGAAAGTAATTGTACCTGTTTTATCTAAAATAATTGTATTAATATCGCCCGCAGCTTCTACTGCTTTCCCTGACATTGCTAGCACATTAAATTTTGTCACGCGATCCATCCCAGCAATACCAATTGCTGATAATAACCCACCAATTGTCGTTGGAATTAAACAAACTAACAATGCTACAAGTACAGCTGTATCAATTTGAAACCCTAAATAATTTGTAAAAATTGGCAACGTCACAACGACGATTAAGAAAATAAGCGTTAAACTCGTTAATACTGTATTTAAAGCAATCTCATTCGGCGTTTTTTGACGTGCAGCCCCTTCTACTAACGAAATCATTTTATCAATAAATGATTCACCGGGATTACTTGTAATTACAATCGTAATTTCATCACTTACGACCATCGTTCCGCCCGTTACAGAACAAAAATCACCGCCCGCTTCTTTCATAACAGGAGCTGATTCCCCTGTAATTGCAGATTCATCTACAGACGCTAATCCTTTAATGACTTCACCATCATTCGGAATCATCTCACCTTGCTTTACAATAACAACGTCACCTTTTCTCAGATCAGTTGCTGAAACTTGGACAATGTCTCCATTTTCTTTTACAACATTTGCAAATACATCTTTTTTCGATTGTTTTAACGAGTCAGCTTGCGCTTTACCACGTCCTTCAGCTAACGCTTCTGCAAAATTAGCGAATAAAACTGTAAATAATAGAATGAGAGAAACTGTTATATTAAACCATTCTGGTACGCTACTAGAGGTACTTGGAAAAAAAGATAAAATGAACGTAATGATGAATCCAATTTCTACAATGAACATAATAGGATTTTTTATCATTACTTTCGGATTCAATTTCGCAAAGGATTGTTTCATCGCATGCGTCACGATATCACGATCCAACGTTTTCGCTTGTATAACCTCATCTTCTACAGCATATATTTGTGACTCGTTCACTTGTTTTTCTTTTACTATTACCGGTCTCATCATGTACCCTCCATTACTTCAATGTAAGAAATTCTGCAATTGGGCCTAATACTAACATCGGGAAGAATGTTAACGCACCGACAATTACAATCGTTCCGATGAAGATGCCACCAAATAAACTATTATCAGTGCGGAATGTTCCGACTGTTTCTGGCACTACCGTTTTCTCTTTCAGCGACGCTGCAACAGCTAACATCGTAATTAAACTGAAATAGCGTCCTAAAAACATAACTAAACCAGTCGTAATATTCCAAAATGGTGTATTATCTCCTAACCCTTCAAATCCAGATCCATTATTCGCAGCTGACGATGTATACTCATATACAACTTGCGTTAAACCGTGGAAACCTGAATGAGAAATGACATCCGTTCCTAAGCTTGTTGAAAGAGCTAATGCTGAAAATCCTAATATGAGAAGTGGATGAAATAGAATCGTTACCGCAATTAATTTCATTTCCTTACCTTCAATCTTTTTACCTAAAAACTCTGGCGTCCTTCCGACCATTAATCCAGATATAAAGACTGCAATCATTGCATACATAATAATATTAATAAAGCCCGCTCCAACGCCGCCATATACTGTATTTAGCATCATATTTACGAGTGGAACTAAACCACCAATTGGTGTTAACGTATCATGCATCGTATCAACCGCTCCTGTTTCAGCAGCTGTCGTTACTGTTGCGTATAGTGAAGAAAATACTGGTCCGAACCGTACTTCTTTTCCTTCCGTGCTTCCTTGTACATGCTGGATACCCATTTCGTTTAATGCTGGATTTCCATGTAATTCGGATGTCGTAATCGTTATAAATCCTAATAAAAAGACTATAAACAGTGACACGAAAAGAATCCGTCCTTGCTTTTTATTTCCTATCATTCGTCCGTACGTAAATGGCAGCGCTGTTGGCAACAACATCATAAGCATCATTTGTAAAATATTACTCATTTGCCCTGGGTTTTCAAAAGGATGTGTAGAGTTTGCTCCGAAAAATCCACCGCCGTTATTTCCAAGTTCCTTAATGGAAACGAATGATGCAACAGGCCCACGTAATATACTCTGTTTTGCACCTTCAATCGTATGTGCTGTAACTGCCCCGTCTAACGTTTGTGGTACACCAAGTACGACAAAGACTAACGCTGCAACAAACGCAATTGGGAGAAAAACCCTCGTTAAAGCTCTCATAAAATCAACGAAGAAATTACCAAGTTCTTTTCCAGCGAGCCCCCTTATGAATGCCATAACGATTGCTAACGTCGTTGCTGGTGCTGCAAACATTAAAAACGTAATCGCAATTAATTGTGATAAATAAGATAATCCATTTTCACCGCTGTAATGCTGTAAGTTTGTATCAGCCATAAAACTAATCGCTGTATTAAAAGCAAGCGTAGGCTCCATCCCTGCAATATGCGCTGGATTTAGCGGCAGCACACCTTGTAATCTGAAAATGAAATATACAACGACAATCATAAATCCATTAAGTAAAACTAATGATAATGCATACTGTTTCCACGTTTGATTGTATGCTTTGACACCTGTAATTTTAAAAATAAGTTTTTCAAAAGGCCCGAATACTTTATCTAGCGTCTTGTCCCCTTGAAAGGCTTTCTCTAAATAAATCCCCGTTGGCTTTGCTACTAGAATAAACAACAGCATTGTAACGACAACTGCAACCCAAATCATAATGAATGATTCCCCCTAATTAAAACTTCTCTGGATTTAATAATGCATACACTAAGTACACCGTAACCGCTGCAACAATAACCGATAAGACAATCATCATGATTGCTTCCCTTCTTTCACAACTTTATCTGACCAACTTGCCAGACTTGCCATCGATGCAACTAATACAACAAATATCCCGATCATTACAACATCCAACATAGCTATCCCTCACTTATTTTGTTAAAATTTACCATAAAAATATTAAAAAAGAACACTGAGCTCTACTCAGTGTTCAAAAAATGAACAACAAAAAGTAAACCTCCTCTCTAAACGCTTACGAGGTTAGCTGTCGGATTCGGGCCTAAAGAGTAGCCCTACTTTCAAAACTGAAAGATTCACCCCAAGTGACGATGCACAAAATTGGTTCCCCCGCTCCATCTCTGGAACTCAGCGATTTTAGGTTTTTTTGGAAATTTTATGAATGATTTATGAGAGTAAATATACTCCTCAAAATTTAACTTGTAAAGAGGTAAATTACTGAAAATAAGAAAATATTTTATCATTTAAGCGTTTACAATATATATTTTTTATATCTTTTCATCTGTTTTCTTATCTTTTCTTTCTTTTTCATAGAAATGATCTTTTAAATATGAAATAAAATGAGTAAATTACATGAAATGCATAGCTTGTTGCACTCAGCATTCGCTCTTTTTTCATTCAATCTTTATTTTCCTCTTAAAAATGCACATAAATGAAATTATATCGACTTATTAACAAATAACGACAAAAATTTAAGCCTAACTACAATAAAAAAGCCAGTTACAAAACTGGCTTTTCACTAATCTACGCACGTGTCTTATTCAATTTATATGCAAAATGATTCGTCGGTCCATGACCACTTCCGATATTTAACGGCTCTTCAATCGCTATACTAATAAAACGTTTTGCTTCTTGAACTGCCTCTTTAATCGAGTATCCTTTCGCAAGTCCTGCTGTAACTGCAGATGCAAATGTACAGCCACTTCCGTGCGTTTGCTTCGAAGGAATTCGTTCACTTCTAAATTCAATAAACTCTTTTCCATCAAAGAGTAAATCAATTACTTCATTACCTTGATACTCTGCATGTCCGCCCTTCATAAGCACGTATTTAGCACCTAATTCGTGTAATCGTTTCGTAGCTTCCTTACTATCCCCTACATTATGAATCTCCATTCCAATTAACACTTCTGCTTCAGGAACATTCGGTGTTACAACAGTTGCTACTGGTAATAAATATTCTTTTAATACTTGTACTGCTTCTTGCTGTAATAACGATGCTCCGCCTTTTGCAATCATAACGGGATCTAACACAATATTATTCCAGCCAAATTTCTTAATATGCTCTGCCACAATTTGAATCATTTCACTACTAAATAACATTCCTAGTTTCACAGCATCTGGTGTTAAATCCGTACCAATTGAATTCAGCTGTTCCGTAATACATTCTAACGTAACAGGATATACCCCTTGAACGCCAAGCGTATTTTGCGCAGTAATTGCCGTAATAGCTGTCATTCCATACACACCAAGCTCTTGGAATGTTTTTAAATCTGCTTGAATTCCGGCACCTCCCCCGCTATCAGATCCTGCAATTGTTAAAGCTTTATTTACTTTCATCCCACTCATCCTTTTCTATCCAAAATAACGATGATAAATTGTTTTTGCTTCACTTATATCTTTCGTTCCATGTACGAGTACACGACCATCTTTAAAGGCAACTAATCTCTTCCCTGCAACAGAAAATGAGAGTAAATATGGATTTACATTCAAATCCGTCACACGACCTTCCAGCAGCTGTTTATATTGTTCAAAATTCATTTCCTCTTTATGAGGTGGTCTAATTTGAACTGTATTTCTCCCGCATAAAACTGCTGTTTTTGAAGTGTTTTCTTTATTTAAATATGGGTATAGCGCATTCTCACCACACGAATGACAATTATGTTTACGAAGTTTTTGTACGTTCATACATGAATATTCATTCTTCCATACATCAAACGACACAAGTCCATCTCGAAGCGATTCATAATCTTCTACTAACAATTTGAAGGCTTCCGTAACTTGATGAGAAACAACAAGAGATACAGCAGGCGATATAATCCCCGCTGTATCACATGTCGCTCCGCCAAGCGGAATCGATTGTAATAAACAAGATAAACATGGCGTTTTACTAGGAAGAATTGTGTAAGATAAACCGTAACTTCCTACACACGCTCCGTAAATCCATGGAATAGAATATTTTTGCGCTATATCATTTATAATAAAACGTGTTTCGAAATTATCAGTCGCATCAATAATTACATCAACATTTGTAACGAGTTCCTCTAGATCTTCAGCCGTTACATCTTGAACGAGAGCTTCTATTCTTACTTCACTATTAATCTCTTCTAGACGCTTTTTAGCCGCTATAGCCTTTGGAAGATTATTCTCTACATCGCTTTCTTTATACAATTGTTGTCTTTGTAAATTACTCCAATCTACATAATCACGATCAACAATTGTTACCTTACCAACACCAGCCCTTACAAACATCTCTGCATTTGCACTACCTAATGCGCCTGCACCGATCATAAGTACATGCTTTTTTCTTATCTTTTGTTGTCCTTCTTCTCCAATTGGAGAAAATAGTTCTTGGCGCGAATATCGATTATTCAACTACACTCATTCCTTCTAAAGGACTACTTGCAGTTGCACAACGTTTGCGCGCAATACGCCCTGCTTCAAAGCATAAACGTCCTGCCTCAATGCTTAATTTCATTGCCTGTGCCATTTTAATGGAATCTTTCGCACCAGATACTGCTGTATTTAATAACACACCATCTGCTCCTAATTCCATCGCAAATGCTGCATCAGCTGGACTACCAATACCAGCATCAACGATAACCGGTACCGTTGCTTGTTCAATAATAAAACTTAAATTTAATGGATTTACAATTCCCAGTCCCGATCCAATCGGTGATGCACCTGGCATAATCGCGTGTACGCCAAGCTCTTGTAATTTACGAGCTAATACAACATCATCAGATGTGTACGGAAGAACGATAAATCCTTCTTCCAATAACATTTCAGATGCCTTTAATGTTTCTACTGGATCAGGTAGTAACGTTCTATCATCGCCAATAACTTCTACTTTCACCATGTCACAAAGTCCAGAAGCCTTTGCTAATTTTGCAATACGAACAGCTTCTTCAGCGTTTTTTGCCCCTGCTGTATTTGGTAATAACGTATATTTTTTCACATCAAGTTTCTCTAATAAATTTGGCTGTTTCGCATCAAATATATCCATACGACGTACTGCAAATGTTAAAATTTCAGCTTCAGAAACATCAATTGCTTTTTGCTGTACATCAAAATCAGAGAATTTCCCTGTTCCTAATAAAAGTCTAGAATGAAATGAAAATGGTCCAATGTTTAACATAATCAACCGCCTCCTACGAAAGTTACAATCTCAATTTGGTCTCCATCAAAAACCGATGTATCTTTATGATCATCTTTTTGTAAAATATCTTTATTACGCTCTACTACAACAATTCTGTTATCTAACCCTAAATGTGTAAGTAACTCAGCTACTGTTTTTACACTCGCTGGCACTTCAACTTGGTTTCCATTCATTTTTAAATTCAAACTTCCATCCCCTTTCTAAACCATTTTAGAAAGCAGGCAATTCCCCCCACTTATCGTTGGATTACACCCTTCACACGATTGAAGTGGGGGTATCTTTGCCAATTTTAGATGAATCTAGCAAGTGATTCTTCTGCTTTCCTTCTATTAAATCAGCCATATACTGACCAGAAACAGGACTTAATAAAATGCCGTTTCTATAATGGCCCGTACAAGCATATAAACCTTTTATTTCTTCATGCTCTCCCATATAAGGAGCTTCATGATTTGATTGTGGTCTTAATCCTGCCCATGTGCTTTCCCACTCTGCTTCTTTTAAAGCAGGCAATATTGTATAAGCACGCTCTAATATAGACGTAATACTTTTTGGTTGCACAGTCTTATTAAACGTATGAGGCTTCATCGTTGCTCCAATTACATAACGTCCACCGCGCTTTGGGGCAATATAAAATCTTTCTTGAAAAATCGGAGCCTTTAAAAGTGGTCTTCTACTTTTTACTGCAACTACTTCTCCTTTAACTGGATATGTACCCCAATCGCGATGAAAATGCCTCAGTAACTTCGTGCTCCATGAGCCTCCTGCAATAACAACTTTCTCACATGTGATGATACCTTCGCTTGTAACAATTCCAGTCACTTTATTATTTTCAATACGAATATCAAACACTTCTGTCTGCTCATATATATCAGCACCAGAAATTGCTGCAGAATGTGCGAATGCTTTTGTAAGCTCTGGTGCAATAACGTGACCATCTTTCGGATAATATACCGCTCCTATAATTGATTCGGATAGAAACGGCTCTTTTTCCCGCAAATGGTCTCCCGTTAAAAAATAAGACTCTTCACCTGTTTTCTGCTGCCAATCCATAATGTGAAAAATTCTCTCTTTCTCATCCTCATTTTTGGCGATGCGATATATCCCTTTTTCCTCATAGCCAATATCAATACCCGTTTTTTCACGTAAAGCTGCTGCAAGTTGTGGAAATATAGCTCGGCTTTCCCTAGCAAGTTCAAACAGTGGGTCATACGCGTCCCATTCTGCTTGAACACCTAGTAAACCAGCAGCTGCTTTCGAAGCTTCAGATGCAATTCTTTGCTTCTCTATAATCACTACTTTATGCCCTCTTTCCGCTAGAAAATGTGCAACTGAACTCCCCATTACACCACCACCAATAATGGCTACATCATACTTCTCACACATGTTTTTCCGCCCACTTTCTTATTGATTCTTTATAAGACTTCGCTTTGCTATACGGGTTACTACTATTTACAATTCCAGACATAACTGCTATACCGCTTATACCGTTAGTAAGAACATCCACTGTGTTTTCTGGGGTGATTCCTCCAATTGCCGTAATCGGTATTGATAAACATCTTGCAATGTCTGCAATTTCTTCAAGTCCTCTTGCTGGCACACCTTTTTTACAATCTGTCGGAAATACATGACCATAAACGAGTGAATCCGCTCCATTTTTAAATGATACTATCGCTTCATCTAACGAATGTACTGAGTAACCGACATGCAAATAAGAAAACTTTTCTTTCACTATCCTTACATCTACGCTTCGATATCCTAGTTGAACACGAGGAATATTTAATAGGATAGCAATATCAATTCGATCATTTATAACCACTTTAGAAGCTGGAAATCCTTTCGTTAAAAGACTTTCTACTCCTTCATATAATTCCTTTGTACTTTTCTCACACTCGCGAATATGCAAATAATCAATCTCACTCTCAATTTGCATCGCTACATTCACTAGCCCTTCGAATGGCATATGGCCATTTGAGATTACATGGAGCTCATTTTTCATATTCATTCGCCTACTTTAAAATGTTTTCGAATAATTCATTAGCTGGAACGATTTCTTTCGTCATTCCTTTGTCTTTCAACCATTTGTTTCTCCCACGACCCTTTTGAATCCGATAAGAATGGCTCATTTCTTTTTCTTGATGATCTAATAAAATATTTAATGCTTCATCAAGGTTTTTCTTCATAAAGTCATATTACCGCCGGTCTTTCAATATATGTATCTAAATAAAAAGCCACTTCTATATAAGAAGTGGCTACAGCAAACAAAATGACAATTTATTCGTTGTTCCACTTCCCTTCGCTAGTATTACCTAGATCAGGTCTGTAAGGGTTAAGGATTATTCCTCTCTCAGCACAACAAGCACCCCTAGTGGTTTCAATATAAAATTTTCAAATAAAAAAGCCCCGTTTCCATACGCAAAGAAACGAGGACTCATTATTAGTGTCCGAATTGCTTCCCTACGCTAGCATAATCTAGATCAGGTAATAAAAAGGATCAAAGGCTCACGGCCTACTCTCAGCTGGCAACACCAGCTCTCCTAGCAAACTATAAAATTATCACTGTCAGTATAACACTGTAATAAGGCATCATCAACTATTTTAATTTTCGTAATTGCCAACAAAATTATAAAGTTATACAATACTTATATTCTATTTTAGAAAATAAAATCCTAATTAATTGTATAAAAAGGCACCATTATCCTCAAAAAATTTATCCCGCTATTTGCGGACAGTAAGACTCCCACCTCAAAATTCGGGGAATNNGGTGAGGGCTAATAATCAGTTGGAGATGGACAAAACCCCCACTGATTAAAGTTTCACTTTATTTTTATATTGATTTCATATTACATTTATGTGAATACACCCACTATATTATATTTTATACTATAATAAGATTACAACTATACAACTAGAGGAGGTCTCTATTATATGAATATGAAAGCTACTGCTCTAACAGCAACTACTGTCGCAATTGCCTCATTACTTCCTTCTATGGGAGAAACAAATGTACAAAAAGCAAACGCTGAACAATTATCTAATGTTAAAACTGGATATGTTAAAGTCGATCAAGTAACCTTACATAAAGAGGCTAACACAAATAGCACATCACTTGATACAATTCGCTTTAATACGAAAGTGAACATACTTGAAACAACTAATGATTGGTATAAAGTATCTGTTAATAATAAAGTAGGTTATGTACAAAAAGATGCTATTCTACTAAAAAACAAACTTCAATCTAATAATCAATACATCGTCAATGCTAATGCATTAAACGTTCGCTCTGAACCTAATTTAGAATCTTCCATTTTAGATGTATTACCAAATGGTAAGTTCGTTACCGTTGAAGGAGAACAAGGCGAATGGTATAAAATTTCACATAACGGCCAAACAGGTTATGTACAAAAAACATTCGTATCAAATAGCTCTCAGCCCTTAGTAAAAGGAATCACAGTTCAAAATAATACAAAATATACTGTTGCAACACCTAAGCTAAATGTACGTAGCAATGCTAGCACAAGTAGTGCTCTACTTGGTTCCTTACAAAACGGTACACAAGTACAAGTAGTAGAAACAGTAGGAACTTGGTATAAAATTCGTTTTGGTACAGGATACGGATATATCGCCAAACACTATATAGTACAAAATCAACAACAAGCTCAAGCAGCTCAATCTCCAGCTATTCCAGCAGTTTTCAAATTCCCTACTCAAGGAAAAATCAGCTCAACCTTTGATATGCGCTGGGAACAAATGCATTACGGTATAGATATTGCAGCACAAGGTAATGTCTCCATTCAGGCTGCTGCTGCAGGTAAAGTTGTGAAATCTTATTATTCAGCTAGTTATGGAAATGTCGTATTCGTCGCCCATCAAATAAACGGCAAATTATATACAACAGTTTATGCTCATATGAAAGATCGTACTGTACAAGCTGGTGAGCAAGTACAAACTGGACAATTACTAGGTCATATGGGAAACACAGGTCATTCATACGGGCAACACCTCCATTTTGAATTACATAATGGAGAATGGAATTTTGAAAAAACAAATGCAGTAAATCCACTGCCGTATTTAGTTAGGTAAATTGTATGCCACGCAATGTACCTCTCTTAATTGAATACTTAGCCTTTTTGGGTTTAATCTGTTGTTTAATAATTTACAATACAAACACTGTATTTTTATCTATTATCATTACTTTTGTTGCTTTAGAAATTATGATGGAATCATTCCAAGTGCAACTAAAACAAAAAGTTTCTCATATTTATAATGCTATTTTTCTATCGAGTGCCCTTATAACAAATGTTATTAGTAATGGCTTTTATTTATCTACCGTAGCTCCTGTATTCTTTATGGCTGTTTTATTATTCATAGCTAGATACATTAATACCCCTAATAATAAAAAACATGAACAAGAAGCTTAGAAAGAGGAGACACTGTGTACCAATCTTTCAAAGATAACCCGATAAAATATATATTGAATTTATCTCGCTATTTGCGGGCAGTAAGACTCCCACCTCAAAATTCGGCGAATGCGAGGAAGTTAGGTGGGAGATAGCTGCCCGTAAAAGCCCGATTGGTGTGAGCTAATCATCAGTGGGGGATGGACACCCCCACTGATTAAAGTTTCACTTTATATGAAAAGCTACATGCTTTTTTGTATGCAAGGAAGTTATACTGCACAATTTCTCCCTTATGAAATGTTATTTCTAGTCTTAATTACTTTCTCCTTTTTTTACTAGTAAAAAAAGACCTCATATAAACTGAGGCCACTGAAAAAGTTCACTTCATAAGAACAAGGAATCCATCACCTGTATATAGTAGGTGATGGATTCCTTGTTTTTTCAACATATCGATAAAATGTGTGTTATTTTTTTAAAGCAATCACGTTTTCAGTGCCCTCTATAAACTTGAGATCCTTTTTAATTTTTATTAATGTTTCATATAAAAAATACTCTTTATCCACAAGCATATTTTTCATAAATAAAACTAAGATTATATTTTTTCTCTAAGCTCATTCTTTGTTCATCATCGCACCAATAAAAAAGAATATCATGAATCGTTGCATAACGCTTATTTTTAAGAAATAGTTTAAAGAATGATGGCAAACAATCATGTAATTGTATAAATATATAATTGCGTAGTATTTCTTCTTTATATTCAATGCCCTTACAAATATACAGTAATTCTTCATAATAATATGCATGTTGTGGAACTTGAATCATCTCGAAAAATGGCACGTATGATAGTAACTTTCCAATAAAATGGTCATATCGATCCATTACCCCTATTGTCATATGTTCCATCATTTCTTTTATCACATATAAATAATCATCTACATGAGTTGTCTTTAATGGGTCTAATCGATCTGAAATTTGCGAAAGTACAGCTCTTTGACAAGCTAAAACTACTTGACTAGGTCCATAATATGATAGGAAATCTGTACACTTACGATACTTTCGTAATAAGTCATATGTATATAAATCATACACAAAAGTATTACAATACATCGCTAGACTCATCATATCACTATTCAATTGCTCTTTTGATAGTGCTTTAGCTCTCTTACACATATAGAAGAATGTGAATTCCAATACTTCTTTTTGAGATAATAGATGTTTGCAATTTGTTATACATTTCTCATTAAATTTAACTCTATCCCAAATTTTTACATCCACATCTGTTAATTCACCAACACGATATTTAATAACTAAGTAGTTTAAAGCAACCACTTGCGTCAAAAGATCCCATGTTTCATATTCCAATGAAGTTTGAACAAATTCAGCTAATCCTTGATTAATCATAAATGTATATGCTTCTTGATACCAACCGATTTCTTGACATAGACGAAGAATACGTACTAAAGTGGGAATTTCATCTTTATGAAACTGTGGTAAATCTTTCGCTTTATTCATTCCATATACGATGAATGCCGCTAAATTTTCTTCTTTATAAAATTCTTTTTCTTTCCATACTAAAATAGTTCGCTCTTTCCCTTCACCTTTTGGGTGACGAGGTACAAGTAAAGATAATAATTCAGCGAAATTATTTGGTTCTATATATGTATCTGTAACCAAATTCCAATTTGGATCGCCCTGTACAGCCCTCATATAATTCCCCTTCCCTTTTTATCTACGTAGGAAATATTAATTCATTATAACAATATTAACAATTAATATTGTTATATTCAAAATCTATCATAATACTTATATCTATTAGTATATCATTTTTTCTGCTATTAAAAATTAGGAATGACGAATTAAAAAAACTGTCGAAAATATTAACTATGTACTTATTATATAATGCCTCAGATACATCACGCTAATATATTAGCTTAATCCACATATACTAGAATGATGTATCTGATTTTTATACATAATTTATCCCACTATTTATGGGAAAGAAAACTCTCACAAATTAAAGTTTCGCTTTATTCCGTATGCTCCGAGATTTCACTTAAAGCGAACCCAGCTTGATCATCTGACGATTCTCTTATAGCTAAATCACCTAGTGCTAGCATCCCAACAAGTTGACCGCCCTCAACTACTGGCAATCGTCTAATTTGATATTGTGCCATTAATTCTGTAGCTTTTTCGATAGAATCATCTGGAGAAACTGAAATAATGTTTGTTGTCATTACATTTGTAATTTTATTAGATCCAGGATGTTTTTCAGCAATCCCTCGAACAACTAAATCGCGATCAGTAACAAGCCCAACGACTTGTTCATTTTCAACAACAGGAATCAATCCAACTGATTTTTCTTTCATTTTTACAGCAGCCTCATATACATTGTCTAGCGGTGTACAATGTACAATATGAGTACTCATTAGGTCTCTGACTCGCGTCATTTTTTATCTCCTCCTTTTCATACATACTATAGCTTTTCCTAAATCACTTTATTTATTTCAGGAAAATAAGATGATAAAAGAAGATTACACATAATAAAAAGAGTCAGCATATTGCTGACTCTTTTTTTATGACCCGTACGGGATTCGAACCCGTGTTACCGCCGTGAAAGGGCGGTGTCTTAACCACTTGACCAACGGGCCATGGCTCCGCAGGTAGGACTCGAACCTACGACCGATCGGTTAACAGCCGATAGCTCTACCACTGAGCTACTGCGGAATATAGATGGTGGGCCTAAATGGACTCGAACCATCGACCTCACGCTTATCAGGCGTGCGCTCTAACCAGCTGAGCTATAGGCCCATATACTTTTACAGGGGCAGTAGGAATCGAACCCACACTGGAGGTTTTGGAGACCTCAGTTCTACCTTTAAACTATGCCCCTAAATGATGCCGGCTAGAGGACTTGAACCCCCAACCTACTGATTACAAGTCAGTTGCTCTACCAATTGAGCTAAGCCGGCATAAAAAAAATGGTGGCTCGGGACGGAATCGAACCGCCGACACGAGGATTTTCAGTCCTCTGCTCTACCGACTGAGCTACCGAGCCAACATAAATGGCGGTCCCGACCGGG
>NUMR01000056.1 GCA_002578045.1 Bacillus cereus | reverse complement strand
TCATTTGATTCGTGTTTTTTCGCGTTTTCTTTTATAATCCATAGTAATTAAAAAAATGTATGTAAAGAATTATCATTTTGATTAAATATAGGGAAATGTGGCTAGGATAGTGAATAAGCAAAAGAGTTGCAAATTTTATTAATACGTATATAATTAAAGTCAAAGATAGTCAAAGTCAATAAAGGTGGCGGATAAATGAGAAATATATCTGATATCATTGAGCAATATCTAAAGCAAGTTATTGACTTAAGCAATAATAATGTGATTGAAATCAAGAGAAATGAGATTGCGGATCGATTCGAATGCGTTCCATCTCAAATCAATTATGTAATCAATACCCGTTTTACGTTAGAAAGAGGATTTGTAGTAGAAAGTAAACGTGGTGGAGGAGGTTACATTCGCATTATAAAAGTCAAACTGCATGAAGATATAGACATTATTGATCAAATGCTTCATATGATTGATCATAGCGTTGCGCAAGGGAATGCAGAGAGTATGATTATACGTTTAATAGAAGAGGGAATCATAACAAATCGTGAAGCGAAATTGATGTTAAGCGTACTAGATCGTTCTGTATTATCAATGGATATTCCTTCCCGAGATGAACTTAGGGCTCGAATATTATGCGCAATGTTAAGAACACTGAAATATAAATAAATACAGCTTTTGTAAAAGAATGATAACTAAGATAATGCAGTTAAATATTGTAGAAGTTTTGAAAAAGAGCATGTACTTGTATCTAAATGGATTAAGGAAAGTGAACAATCTAGTAATGTATGAAAAGTAATATGAGATAGATAGTTCCTGTTGTAAAGGTGGGGATAGTGATGACTTGTCAAAACTGTAATATAAGACCAGCAACTTTACATTATACAAAGGTAATTAACGAGAAGAAGGCGGAAGTTCATCTTTGTGAGCAATGTGCAGAGCAAAGTGGCTATACGTCTTTCTTTCAACCATCGCAGTCTAACTTTTCATTTCATGATTTATTTGCTGGCTTATTACACGGTGAATCAACAATGTTTGAAGAAGGAAAAAACGGATTTTCAAATACAAATGTATTAAGGTGTCCAGATTGTAAGATGACATATGAACAGTTTACAAAAGTGGGGCGCTTTGGGTGTGCTTCTTGTTACGATATATTTAAGGAGCATTTAAAGCCACTATTAAAACGTCTTCATGGTGGGCATACAGATCATTGCGGGAAAATTCCGGAACGTATAGAAGGAAATATCCACTTAAAGAAAGAATTAGATGAACTAAAACTCGTTCTGAAACAATACGTACAGAATGAGGAATTTGAAAAAGCTGCTGCGGTAAGAGATAAGATTCGAGGTCTTGAAACTCAGCTTAGTGAGCATAGAGAGGGGGAATAGTTCTATGTCACTGGACAAAATTATGAATGAAGCGATTAGTCCATGGATGAAGGGAGATGGCCCTGATTCTGATATTGTTTTAAGTAGTCGAATTCGTTTGGCTCGTAATTTTAAACAATTTCAATTTTCTACTATGCAAAACGAAGAAGAAGCTAAACAGATTCATGAATTATTTAAAAAGAAATTTATAAATAAAGCAGTAGAGCCCTTTGGGGAGTTTGAACTATTAAAGATGAATGAATTAACGCCTCTTCAAAGAAGAGTTTTAGTCGAAAAGCATTTAATTAGTCCAAATCTTGCAGGGATAGAATATGGAGCATGTCTACTATCAGAAAGTGAACATATTAGTGTTATGCTTAATGAAGAAGACCATATTAGGATTCAGTGCTTATTTTCAGGATTACAGTTATCAGAGGCCCTTCAAAGTGCCAATCAAATAGATAATTGGATTGAGGAAGAGGTTGAATATGCATTTGATGAATCACTTGGATATATTACGAGTTGTCCTACTAACGTTGGTACAGGATTAAGAGCTTCAGTAATGATTCATTTACCGGGGTTGGTTTTAACGAAAAGAATTAACCGTATTATACAAGTAATTCAAAAATTAGGGTTAGTAGTAAGAGGAATATACGGTGAAGGTAGCGAAGCGTTAGGTAATATATTTCAAGTGTCAAATCAAATGACGTTAGGGAAATCTGAAGAAGATATTATTGCAGATTTAAAGAGTGTCATTCAACAAATCATACAGCAAGAAAAAATGGCTAGAGAATTAATTGTACAAAATTCAAGTATTGAGCTTGAAGATAAAGTTTATCGCTCTTACGGCATACTAGCAAACAGTCGTTTAATTCAATCTGTGGAAGCGGCAACTTGCTTATCAGATGTACGACTTGGTATTGATCTAGGATATATAAAAGGTATATCGAGAAATATTTTGACTGAGCTAATGGTCCTTACGCAACCGGGTATTTTGCAACAATATGCAGGAGGACCTTTAGGACCAGAAGAAAGAGATTATCGAAGAGCAGCTTTAATCCGTGAGAGATTACGTATTGAAAAAAACTAAGCGCAAGTAGGAGGCGATTTCTATGATGTTTGGAAGATTTACAGAAAGAGCACAGAAAGTATTAGCTTTATCTCAAGAGGAAGCAATTCGTATTGGGCATAATAATATTGGTACAGAACACATTTTACTTGGGCTTGTACGCGAAGGTGAAGGAATTGCAGCAAAAGCGTTAATTGCTCTTGGATTGAGTCCCGAGAAAGTGCAAAAAGAAGTAGAAGCATTAATTGGACGTGGAACAGAAGTATCTCAAACTGTACATTATACACCCCGTGCTAAAAAAGTTATTGAATTGTCTATGGATGAAGCGCGCAAGCTAGGCCATTCTTACGTTGGGACAGAACACATTTTACTCGGTTTAATTCGTGAAGGTGAAGGTGTAGCAGCACGTGTTTTAAATAATTTAGGTGTAAGTCTAAATAAAGCAAGACAGCAAGTGTTACAACTTCTTGGAAGTAATGAAGCTAGTTCAGGTCACCAAGGTGGTTCATCAACGAACGCAAATACACCGACGCTTGACAGTTTAGCACGTGACTTAACAGTTGTTGCACGTGAAAATCGTTTAGATCCTGTTATTGGACGTAGTAAAGAAATTCAACGTGTAATTGAAGTGTTAAGCCGTAGAACAAAAAATAATCCGGTATTAATTGGAGAACCTGGTGTAGGTAAAACAGCAATTGCAGAAGGATTAGCACAGCAAATCGTAAATAATGAAGTTCCTGAAATTTTAAGAGATAAGCGTGTTATGACACTAGATATGGGTACAGTGGTAGCTGGAACGAAATATCGTGGTGAATTTGAAGATCGTTTAAAGAAAGTAATGGATGAAATCCGTCAAGCTGGAAACATTATTTTATTTATTGATGAACTTCATACATTAATTGGTGCAGGTGGAGCAGAAGGTGCAATCGATGCGTCGAATATTTTAAAACCATCTTTAGCACGTGGAGAGTTACAATGTATTGGGGCGACAACTTTAGATGAGTATCGTAAATATATTGAAAAAGATGCGGCTTTAGAGAGACGTTTCCAACCAATTCATGTTGATGAGCCAAGTTTAGAAGAATCAACTCAAATCTTGAAAGGTTTACGTGATCGTTATGAGGCACATCACCGTGTGTCTATTACAGATGATGCAATTGATGCGGCTGTAAAACTTTCAGATCGTTATATTACAGATCGTTTCTTACCAGATAAAGCAATTGATTTAATTGATGAAGCTGCTTCAAAAGTTCGTTTACGTTCTTATACAACGCCACCAAACTTAAAAGAGCTCGAAGTGAAGCTTGAGGAAATTCGAAAAGAAAAAGATGCGGCTGTACAAAGTCAAGAATTTGAAAAGGCTGCTTCTTTACGTGATATGGAACAACGCTTACGTGAGAAACTAGAAGATACAAAACGTCAATGGAAAGAGCAACAAGGAAAAGAAAATTCAGAAGTTACGGTAGAAGATATTGCAAATGTCGTTTCTACATGGACACGTATCCCAGTTTCTAAACTTGCACAAACAGAGACTGATAAATTATTAAACTTAGAATCCATTCTTCATAATCGTGTCATCGGTCAAGATGAGGCTGTAGTAGCTGTAGCGAAAGCTGTTCGTCGTGCCAGAGCAGGATTGAAAGATCCGAAACGCCCAATTGGTTCATTTATTTTCTTAGGACCAACAGGTGTAGGTAAAACAGAACTAGCAAGAGCGTTAGCAGAATCTATGTTCGGTGATGAGGATGCAATGATTCGCATTGATATGTCTGAGTATATGGAGAAACACTCAACTTCTCGCTTAGTGGGTTCTCCTCCAGGATATGTTGGATATGAAGAAGGTGGACAATTAACAGAGAAGGTTCGTCGTAAGCCTTATTCAGTTGTCTTATTAGATGAAGTAGAGAAGGCTCATCCTGATGTATTTAATATTTTACTACAAGTATTAGAAGATGGTCGTTTAACAGATTCTAAAGGACGTACAGTTGATTTCCGTAATACAATTGTTATTATGACGTCTAACGTTGGTGCAGAGGCATTAAAACGTAATAAACATCTTGGGTTTAACGTACAAGATGAAAGCCGTGATTATTCGGATATGAAAGGCAAAGTAATGGATGAGTTGAAAAAAGCATTTCGTCCAGAGTTCTTAAATCGTATTGATGAAATTATCGTATTCCATATGCTTGAGAAAAAACATATTCAAGAGATTGTAACTCTTATGGTGAATCAGTTAGTGAATCGCTTAAAAGAGCAAGAAATCGAATTGCACTTAACAGAAGAAGCAATTGCAGCTGTTGCTGATAAAGGATTTGATCGTGAATATGGTGCTCGCCCACTTCGTAGAGCAATTCAGAAGCATGTAGAAGACAGACTATCGGAAGAACTTTTAAAAGGTGCTATTGAGAAAGGACAAAAAGTTATCTTTGATGTAGAAGAGGAATCATTTGTCATTCATAGTGCTGAAAAGGTAAAATAAGTGTAGACAAACTAAGGGGGCTATGAGATAGCCCTCTTTCTTGTACGAGAAGGGTAAATGTGTAAAGATGAAAGTGAAGTGAAATATAAAAAGATATGGCTAAAAAGAAAACAAAATTCACATGTCAAGAATGTGGTTATCAGTCACCAAAATATATGGGGAAATGTCCAGGATGTGGTCAATGGAATACGCTTGTTGAAGAGATGGAGCCAGTTGTATCATCAAGGCGCCTTAATTATGCAAATGCAATTCAAACAGAAGTAACGAAACCAAGACGTCTTACAGAAGTAGAAACAAAGTCTGAGGCACGTATTGAAACAAAATTTCAGGAGTTTAACCGCGTCCTTGGTGGTGGAATTGTAGATGGATCTTTAGTACTTATTGGTGGGGATCCTGGGATTGGAAAATCAACATTGTTATTACAGATTTCCTCGCAATTAGCAGATGCTTCATATGATGTACTGTACATATCAGGTGAGGAGTCAGCAAAGCAGATTAAACTTCGTGCAGATCGTTTACATGTAAATGGTAGTAATCTATTTGTTGTATCAGAGACGGATTTACAACGAATTGCAGCACATATTGAAGAGATGAATCCAGCTTTTGTTGTTATTGATTCTATTCAAACGATACATTTACCTGAGGTGACGTCAGCACCCGGAAGTGTGGCACAAGTACGTGAATGTACAGCAGAATTAATGAAACTTGCAAAAACAAAAGGAATTCCTATTTTCATCGTCGGACATGTGACAAAAGAAGGGGCAATTGCAGGACCTCGTATGTTAGAACATATGGTCGATGCGGTTCTCTACTTTGAAGGAGATCGACACCATACATATCGTATTTTGCGAGCTGTGAAGAATCGTTTTGGTTCCACGAATGAAATGGGTATCTTTGAAATGAAAGAACTTGGTCTTGCGGAAGTTTTAAATCCTTCTGAAATTTTCCTTGAGGAAAGACCAGTTGGAGTTGCCGGATCAACAGTAGTTGCTTCAATGGAAGGAACAAGGCCGGTTTTAGTAGAAATACAAGCATTAATCTCTCCTACTAGTTTTGGAAATCCTCGGAGAATGGCAACGGGAATTGACCATAACCGTGTTTCGCTTATTATGGCAGTGCTAGAAAAAAGAACGGGTTTACTATTGCAAAATCAAGATGCATATTTAAAAGTAGCTGGTGGTTTGAAATTAGACGAACCGGCAATTGATTTAGCTGTTGCCTTAAGTATAGCTTCGAGCTTTAGGGATAAATCTACGGCACCAACTGATGCAGTAATAGGAGAAGTAGGATTAACCGGAGAAATAAGAAGAGTATCAAGAATTGAACAACGTGTACAAGAAGCGGCTAAATTAGGATTTCAACGTGCTATTATTCCTAGAAAAAATTTAGGAGGATGGACAATTCCGGATGGGATTGAAGTTGTAGGTGTTTCTAATTTAGGAGAAGCGCTTCGTTTGACATTAGGAGGCTAGGCTATGGAAGAAAATAAGCAACGTGCCAAAAGTATCATTAATATTTTACAGCTCGTGGCGCCGGGAACACCACTGCGCGAAGGGATAGATAATGTACTTCGCGCACAAACAGGGGGACTAATTGTTCTTGGATATAATGAGCAGATTAAAAGTATTGTCGATGGCGGTTTTCACATCAATTATGCATTCTCTCCTGCTAGTTTATATGAATTAGCAAAAATGGATGGGGCACTTATTTTAAATGAAACGGGAAGTAAAATTTTAATTGCGAATGCACAGTTAGTTCCAGAGTCATCTATTGGTTCTATTGAAACAGGTATGCGTCACCGAACAGCAGAGCGTGTAGCAAAGCAGACGGGTAGTCTTGTTGTAGCTATTTCACAAAGGCGTAGCGTAATTACGCTATATCAAGGGAACTTACGTTATATGCTAAAGGATATAGGTGTTATTTTAACAAAGGCAAACCAAGCGATTCAAACGTTAGAAAAATATAAGGCTGTATGGAATGATGGTATTACAAATTTGGGTATTCTAGAATTTGAAGAGGTCGTTACCATGTCTGAGGTAGTTCACGTTTTACATAGTGTTGAAATGGTACTGCGTATTAAAAATGAAATATTGAGTTATATTCATGAGTTAGGGACAGAAGGTAGGCTAATTCGTTTACAACTTACAGAGCTACTCGCTGATTTAGAGGCAGAAGCAGCATTATTAATTAAAGATTATTACCAAGAAAAAACACAAGACCATCATCAAATTTTGAAAAAGTTACAAGATCTTGCAAGTACGCAACTTTTAGAGGATAGCGATTTAGTTAAATTACTTGGCTATTCAGGACAAACGAGTTTAGAAGAAAGTGTGACACCTAGAGGATACCGAATCACAAGCAAAATTTCTCGTGTTCCGCCACTTATCATTGAAAATTTAATTAATCGATTTAAAACGTTGCAAGGTGTTTGTCGTGCGACTATTAATGAATTGGACGATGTGGAAGGAATTGGGGAAGTCAGGGCGAAGAAAATAAGGGAAGGCCTAAAAAGAATTCAAGAGCATCTCTATATGAGTAGACACAATTAAGAATATTACATTGATTCCATAATATAACGACACTAGAACATTTTTAGTATATGATATGTTATATTGGTAAATAAAACTATTTACAAAAACACGTCCGCTTTTGCATTTGGCGTTTTGATTAGCGAAACAATGGTTAATAATGAGTAGGAGGTGGTTGGATGTTAAAACGGATTGTACAGCTCTTCTTTTTAGTAATCGGGGGAGCGTTGGGGATTTTCTTAATCCCAAAAGTTATTAATGTATTGAACATCGGGGCAGTTCCTTGGTTGGAAGGATCTTATGTTCGTGCAATTATTGGTGCAATTATTTTATTTTTAACAACATTTTGGCTTGTAGATTATATTGTTCAACTTATTAAGCATATTGAAGAGGCACTTGTAAAGGCGCCTGTAGCAGATGTTTTATTTGGTACATTAGGATTGATTTCTGGTCTTATTGTTGCATATTTAATTTTAATACCAATTCGTGAATTTACAATTCCAGTTATTAGTACAGTGTTGCAAGTGTTCTTTACTCTTTTACTTGGATACTTAGGATTCCAAGTAGGATTTAAAAAGAGAAATGAATTGCTAGGGTTATTTACATTACCACAACGTGGGAATAAGAAGAAAAATAATAATAGTGAGAATGAAGAAGTAGAAACAGAGGTAGAAGAATCTTTAGCGCATTGGAAAATCCTTGATACGAGTGTAATTATCGATGGGCGCATTGCTGATATTTGCCAAACAAAGTTTTTAGAAGGAACCATTGTGATTCCACAATTCGTATTAGAAGAACTTCAGCATATTGCCGATTCTTCGGATGCATTAAAGCGTAATCGTGGTCGCAGGGGCCTGGATATTTTAAATCGTATTCAAAAGGAGATGCCGATTCCGGTAGAAATTTATGAAGGCGATTTCGAGGATATCCAAGAAGTGGACAGTAAACTTGTAAAGTTAGCGAAAATCACTGGTGGAACTGTTGTAACAAACGATTTCAACTTAAACAAAGTTTCTGAATTACAAGGAGTAACAGTGTTAAATATTAATGATTTAGCAAATGCAATTAAACCGGTTGTACTCCCTGGTGAAGAATTAAGTGTTTATGTTGTGAAAGATGGTAAAGAGCAAAATCAAGGTGTTGCATATTTAGATGATGGTACGATGATTGTCGTAGAAGATGGTAGAGAGTATGTAGGTTCACAACTCGATGTACTTGTTACTAGTGTGTTACAAACATCGGCTGGTCGTATGATTTTCGCAAAACGTAAACTATTAGAAAAAGCATTATAAGTAGAGGATTATTAATATGTATACATTAATTATTCCAGCAGCGGGCCAAGGAAAGCGAATGGGTGCTGGCAAAAATAAGTTGTTCTTACTTATAGATGAAGTACCGATTATTGTGCATACATTACGTGCTTTTGAAAAAGATAAATTGTGCAAAAGTATTATTATGGCAATTAACGAAGAAGAACGCCCGTATTTTGAGGAGTTAATGCAGAAGTATCCGATTGAAAAGCCGTTGCAATTTATTCAGGGTGGAACTGAAAGACAAGATAGCGTATATAACGCACTTCAGCATGCGAGTGAGGTGGAATATGTTCTTGTGCATGACGGTGCGCGCCCGTTCGTAACAAATAAAGTGATTCAGGATGTATTAACTGCAGCGGAAAAATATGGAGCTTCCATTTGTGCAGTACCAGTGAAGGATACCGTTAAGAAAGTAGAGCAGGGTGTTGTTGTCGAAACGGTAGAACGATCTCAGCTTAAGGCTGTACAAACACCGCAAGGATTCTCTGTTTCTCTTTTGTTAGAAGCTCATAGAAGTGCAAAACAGAGCTGTTTTCTTGGTACAGATGATGCAAGTCTCGTAGAACGCATTGGGAAGCAAGTAGGTGTAGCAGAGGGAAGCTACTATAATATTAAAGTGACGACTCCAGAGGATTTACTAATTGCTGAAAGTTTCCTTCATGTTCAGAAGAAATAGCCGTGATGGTATATAACAAAGAAAAGCTCGGCAACGGCCGGGCTTTTCTTTGTAAGGATAGCGATATAATATAGAGTTATAACGCTCAGTAGTTCAGCTCAAGGAGGATGTAAAGAATGTTTCGAATTGGACAAGGTTTTGATGTACATGAATTTGCGGAAGGTAGACCATTAATTATCGGTGGAATTACAATTCCTTATGAGAAAGGGTTAATTGGTCACTCGGATGCGGATGTATTGCTACATACAATTGCTGATGCATGTTTAGGGGCAATTGCAGCAGGAGATATTGGGAAGCATTTTCCTGATACAGATCCTGCCTTTAAAGATGCTGATTCAGCGGTGTTATTACAAAAGGTTTGGGAATTTGTGCGTGAACAAGGTTACGGGTTAGGCAACCTAGATTGTACAATTATTGCTCAAAAGCCAAAAATGGCACCACATATTGAAAGTATGCGTAAACGCATTAGTGAACTGTTAGAAACGTCTATCGATAACATTAATGTAAAGGCAACAACAACAGAAAAATTAGGATTTACAGGTAGAGAAGAAGGAATTGCTTCTCAAGCGGTTGTTTTATTACAGAAAAATAGTGGTTTTTAATTCGTAAGATGGATAATCACATTTTTTTGGTGTACAATTATAGAATGTGTTGACATTAAGAATGGAAGGTGTACCAATTATGGAAAAGCAAGTGAGAGTGCGCTATGCGCCAAGTCCAACAGGACACTTACATATCGGAAATGCGCGTACGGCATTATTTAATTATTTATTTGCTCGTCATCAAGATGGCAAGTTTATTATTCGTATTGAAGATACTGATGTAAAACGTAATGTTGCTGGTGGAGAAGAAAGCCAATTAAAATACTTGAAATGGCTCGGTATGGACTGGGATGAAGGTGTTGATGTTGGTTGTGAATTTGGACCATATCGTCAAACAGAGCGTTTAGATATTTATAAAAAATTATATGAAGATTTATTAGAGCGTGGTTTAGCTTACAAATGTTATATGACAGAAGAAGAGCTAGAAGCAGAGCGTGAAGGGCAAATTGCTCGTGGTGAAACACCTCGTTATGCAGGTAACCACCGTGATTTAACTGAAGAACAAATGAAAGAATTTGAAGCTGAAGGACGTATTCCAAGTATTCGTTTCCGTGTACCAGCTAATCGTGATTACACATTTAAAGACATCGTAAAAGATGAAGTTGCATTCCATTCAAATGATTTTGGTGATTTCGTTATCGTGAAAAAAGATGGAATTCCAACTTATAACTTTGCGGTAGCAGTAGATGATCATTTAATGGAAATTACACATGTACTTCGTGGTGATGATCATATTTCTAATACACCGAAACAAATGATGATCTATGAAGCTTTCGGTTGGAATATCCCGCAATTCGGCCATATGACTCTAATTGTTAACGAAAGCCGTAAAAAGTTAAGTAAACGTGATGAATCTATTATTCAATTTATTGAGCAATATAAAGAGCTTGGATATCTTCCAGAAGCAATCTTTAACTTTATTGCACTACTAGGTTGGTCACCGGTAGGAGAAGAAGAGATCTTCTCTAAAGATGAGTTTATCAAAATGTTCGATGCAGCTCGTTTATCAAAATCACCTGCATTATTTGATTCTCAAAAACTAAAATGGATGAACAACCAATATATGAAAAAGCAAGATTTAGATACGGTTGTAGAGTTAAGCTTACCGCATTTAGTGAAAGCTGGACGTGTGGGCGAAACTTTAAGTGAACAAGAACAAGCTTGGGTTCGTGATGTAATTGCTTTATACCATGAACAAATGAGTTTTGGAGCTGAAATTGTAGAGCTTTCTGAAATGTTCTTTAAAGATCATGTTGATTATGAAGAAGAAGGACAAGAAGTATTAAATGGTGAACAAGTACCTGAAGTACTTCGTGTATTTGCTGGTCAAATAGAAGCTCTAGAAGCGATGGAGCCGGCAGCAGTTAAGGCAGCTATTAAAGCAGTTCAAAAAGAAACAGGACATAAAGGTAAAAACTTATTTATGCCAATTCGTGTTGCAACTACTGGACAAACACATGGCCCAGAGCTTCCAAATGCTATTGCACTTCTTGGAAAAGAAAAAGTTTTAAATCGTCTTCAAAAAGTAATTAGTTAACATTTTCTAGGTTTAGAAATATAATAAGTATACCTAAAACCTAATAAGGAAAAGCGACGAGAAGGAGAAGTAGAAAATCAGGCTTTTTACAGAGAGAACCACCTTTAGGCTGGGAGTGGTTTATAAGCGGGTTTTTGAAATGCCCCTTCGAGTCTTCTGCTGAACAGCGAAATATTTCGTGAAGCGTCTTAGGGTGCAAAGTAAGCAGAAGCGGTGTACACCGTTATCATGGATGAGTTTGAGGCTTTTTAGCCTAAACAGAGTGGAACCGCGCTTAGAAGGCGTCTCTGTCAATATGACAGAGGCGTCTTTTTTTTATCGTGTAAATATAAACTTTATTTCCTTGCATAAACAATTAGGGGGTAAATGGGGATTTAGTTCGCTCGAAAAAAAAAGCAGCCCATAAGGGGAGGGGAACATCGATGTTTAAGAGGCTTCGGGAAGATATTGAAGTCGTTTTTGAACAGGATCCAGCGGCACGAAGTTATTTCGAAGTCGTTTTAACTTACTCTGGATTACATGCAGTTTGGGCCCATCGAATTGCACATGCTTTTTACAAAAGAAATTTTTTCTTTCTTGCACGTTTTGTTTCACAAGTGAGTCGCTTTTTTACGGGCATTGAGATTCATCCAGGAGCAACTATCGGTCGGCGTTTTTTCATTGACCATGGAATGGGAGTTGTAATTGGAGAAACGTGTGAAATTGGTGATAATGTAACAATTTATCAAGGAGTTACATTAGGTGGTACAGGAAAAGAAAAAGGAAAGCGGCATCCCACCATTCAGGATAATGTATTAATTGCAACGGGTGCTAAAGTACTTGGTTCTATTACTGTTGGGGAGAATTCTAAAATTGGAGCAGGGTCTGTCGTATTAAAGGAAGTTCCTGCACATTCTACAGTTGTAGGTATACCGGGCCGAGTCGTGATTCAAAATGGAGTAAAGATTGGTCAAGAATTAAATCATTCTGATCTTCCGGACCCAATTTTTGATAAATTGAAAGCTATGGAAGTGGAACTTGATAAATTGAAGAAACAACTGAAAGTAAAGGTAGAAAGGAAGGATAAAAATGACTATTCACATTTATAATACGTTAACACGTCAAAAAGAAGAGTTTATTCCATTAGAAGAAAATAAGGTAAAAATGTATGTGTGCGGACCTACAGTTTATAACTACATTCATATTGGGAATGCGAGACCTCCTATGGTATTCGATACAGTACGCCGTTACTTAGAATACAAAGGGTACGACGTGCAGTATGTATCTAACTTTACTGACGTAGATGATAAATTAATTAAAGCAGCAAATGAATTAGGTGAAGATGTACCGACAATTGCTAATCGTTTCGTTGAAGCGTATTTTGAAGATGTAACCGCACTAGGTTGCAAACACGCAACAGTTCATCCACGTGTAACAGAAAATATGGATGTCATTATTGAATTCATTCAAGAACTTGTAAATAAAGGATATGCATATGAATCAGAGGGTGATGTGTACTTTAAAACGAAGGAATTTGAAGGCTACGGTAAATTATCACATCAACCAATTGCGGACCTACGTCACGGTGCACGTATTGAAGTAGGAGAAAAGAAACAAGATCCTCTTGATTTTGCTTTATGGAAGGCTGCAAAAGAAGGAGAAATCTTCTGGGAAAGCCCATGGGGGAAAGGACGTCCAGGGTGGCATATTGAATGCTCTGCGATGGCACGTAAATACTTAGGGGATACAATTGATATTCATGCTGGTGGTCAAGACTTGGCATTTCCACATCACGAAAATGAAATTGCGCAGTCAGAGGCACTGACAGGAAAAACATTTGCACGTTACTGGATGCATAATGGGTATATTAACATTAACAATGAGAAGATGTCTAAATCGCTTGGAAACTTTATTTTAGTTCACGATATTATTAAGCAATATGATCCACAGTTAATTAGATTCTTTATGTTATCAGTACACTATCGTCATCCAATTAACTTTAGTGAAGAGTTATTACAAAGTACGAATAATGGACTGGAAAGAATTAAAACAGCTTACGGAAACTTAAAGCATCGTATGGAAAGTAGTACGGATTTAATGGACCATAATGAGAAGTGGTTAGCTGAAATAGAGAAGTTTCAAGTTGCGTTCGAAGAGGCAATGAATGATGATTTCAACACTGCGAATGCGATTACCGAATTATACAATGTAGCAAACCATGCAAATCAATATTTACTGGAAGAACATACATCTAAAGTTGTAATTGAAGCATACGTGAAACAACTTGAAACTTTATTTGATATTTTAGGATTAGAATTAGCGCAAGAAGAATTACTTGATGAAGAAATTGAATCACTTATCCAAAAGCGTATTGAAGCTCGCAAAAATCGTGATTTCGCATTATCTGATCAAATTCGCGATGATTTAAGAGACCGTAATATTATTTTAGAAGATACCGCTCAAGGTACAAGATGGAAAAGAGGATAAGAATGATTGATGCAAAGCAATTAAACAGCTTAGCGTTAGCGTATATGGGTGATGCGGTATATGAACAATATATCCGCTATCACCTCCTTCAAAAAGGGAAAGTGCGTCCGAATCAATTACATCGATTAGGGACAAGCTTTGTTTCGGCAAAGGCACAAGCGAAAGTTGTTTATCATTTATTAGAGACGGCATTTTTAACAGAGGAAGAAGAGGTAGTGCTTAGAAGAGGACGTAATGCGAATTCGGGTACTGTTCCAAAGAATACAGATGTACAAACGTATCGACATAGTACAGCGTTTGAGGCACTGATTGGCTATCATCACTTGTTAAATAACCGCGAAAGATTAGAAGAAATTGTATATAAGGCAATTACTGTTTTAGAAGAAAAGGAAGGGGGCACATCATCATGAGTAGTGAATATATTATCGGACGTAACCCTGTAATTGAAGCGTTACGATCAGGAAGAGATATTAATAAAATTTGGATCGCAGAAGGTGCTGCCAAGGGACAAGTACAGATTGTACTAGCGTTAGCGAAAGAAAATAAGATTATTTTGCAACATGCACCAAAGAAGAAACTAGATCAATTAGTTGAAGGGAATCACCAAGGTGTAATTGCTCAAGTGGCTGCGTATCAATATGCGGAGTTAGAAGATTTATTTAAGGTAGCAGAAAAGCGTAATGAAGATCCGTTCTTCTTGATTTTAGATGAAATTGAAGACCCACATAACCTAGGTTCTATTATGCGTACTGCTGATGCAACGGGAGCTCATGGAATTATTATTCCGAAAAGAAGAGCTGTAGGACTTACAGCATCCGTTGCGAAAGCATCAACGGGAGCGATTGAATATATTCCTGTTGCACGCGTAACAAATTTATCTCGTACAATTGATGAGTTAAAAGAACGTGGACTATGGATTGCTGGTACAGACGCAAAAGGGAAAACAGATTACCGTAATTTAGATGGAAATATGCCAATTGGATTAGTAATTGGTAGTGAAGGAAAAGGTATGAGTCGTATTATTGGTGAAAAGTGTGATTTCTTAATTACTTTACCGATGATTGGTAAAGTTACATCTTTAAATGCTTCAGTAGCCGCAAGTTTGTTAATGTATGAGGTATATCGTAAACGTCACGAAATTGGTAAATAAAAAATGAACGATATTTTAATCGTTGACGGCTACAACATTATTGGAGCTTGGGGAGACTTGAAAAAACTGAGGGATGTAGATTTGCAATCAGCAAGGGACGCACTTATTGATAAGATGGCAGATTATCAAGGTTATACAGGAACTAGAGTAATGATAGTCTTTGATGCCTATACTGTCCATGGTATTGAAAAAAAGATGAAACAATCACGGGTGGAAGTAATATTCACGAGGAAAAATCAAACTGCGGATGAGAAGATAGAGCAACTTGCGATTGAGCTTAGGAATATAAATACACAAATATATGTTGCAACTTCCGATTATACGGAGCAATGGGTTATATTTGCACAAGGAGCACTTCGAAAATCTGCCCGTGAGTTAGAGTTGGAAGTGCAAGCGATGGAGCATCAAGTGAGAAGGCGTACAAAAGATACAAAAGAAAAGCAACCGGCTATGAGAAAGATATTTAGTAAAGATATTACAGAAAAATTAGAAAAATTAAGACGAGGAGAGCGTTGAAGCATTGACGCTCTTTGTCTTTTTACTGTATAATATTTCTAAATAAATAGCGGTCGGAGGGATCAAGGTGGAAGCAGGCTTCGTAAGTGTAAGCGACGTTACATTTCGGGATTTAGAAGATGAGGCAATCGTTGAATTAGTTCGAAAGGGTAATATTGATGCTCTAGAATATTTAATTCACAAATATAAGAACTTTGTTCGTGCGAAATCAAGATCTTATTTCTTAGTGGGTGCCGATCGAGAAGATATTGTTCAAGAAGGTATGATTGGGTTGTTTAAAGCAATTCGTGACTATAAAGAGGACAAGCTGTCTTCATTCAAAGCATTTGCCGAACTGTGTATCACTCGACAAATTATTACCGCTATTAAAACTGCAACAAGACAAAAACATATTCCTTTAAATTCGTATGTGTCTTTAGATAAACCGATTTACGATGAGGAATCTGATCGAACATTACTAGATGTTATTTCGGAAGCGAAAGTAACTGATCCTGAAGAGATGATTATTAGCCAAGAAGAATATACAGACATAGAATCTAAAATATCTGAATTATTAAGCGACTTAGAAAGGAAAGTGCTTTCTTTATACTTAGATGGTCGTTCTTATCAAGAGATTTCAGAACAGTTAAACAGACATGTGAAATCTATTGATAATGCTTTACAACGAGTAAAGCGGAAACTGGAGCGATATATGGAAATGAGAGAAAGTACAACTTTAAATTCATAGTAAGTGCAGCAGGCGTAAAATAAAGTGAAACTTTAATCAGTGGGGGTTTTGTCCATCCCTCACTGATGATTAGCCCTCACCAATCGGGCTTTTNNCCTCGCATCCGCCGAATTTTGAGGTGGGAGTCTTAATGCCCACAAATAGCGGGATAAATCACCTGTTTTCTTTTTGTAGGGAGTACAAAAGGCATGTCATTGACATTGCCTTTTATTGTATGATACATTTTTAGGGACATAATGTTACGAGGTTGGTGTAACTAATGAGGAAAAAAGTTGTACTCTCATGTGAAGAGTGTAAAAATCGAAACTACTCTACTATGAAAGATACGAGCTCGATAGAGCGACTTGAAATAAAAAAGTTTTGTAAAACATGCAATCAGCATACAGTTCACAAGGAAACAAAATAAATAATTGAAATAATACACTGGAGGTCCCGCAGATGCGTTTAACGAACTTTTTCGGCGATGTAGGTCGCGAAATGAAAAAAGTAAGTTGGCCTAAAAAAGATGAATTACTCCGCTCAACAGCGACTGTTATTGCTACAGTTGTCTTCTTTGCGATTTTCTTCGCAGTAGTTGATACGGGCATTTCTTCTTTAATTCGGTTAATTCTTGGTTAATTCTTGAATAAGAAGTACTTATCCATGATATAATGTTATTTATAAGAACTGTGTAAAAGCCCGGTGAACGGGTTTTTTCATTTGCACAAAAAAATGTACGTCAGGGAGGGAAGGACGCTCGTCCTAAATGAATGGAAAAAAGTTGGTATGTTGTCCATACTTATTCTGGATATGAAAATAAAGTAAAAGCAAACCTAGAGAAACGTGTAGAATCTATGGGTATGCAAGATAAAATTTTCCGTGTTGTTGTCCCAGAAGAAGTAGAAATAGAAATGAAAAACGGAAAAGAAAAATTAATGAAAAGAAAAGTGTTCCCAGGTTATGTATTAGTAGAATTAATCATGACTGATGACTCTTGGTATGTTGTACGTAACACGCCAGGTGTAACTGGGTTCGTTGGTTCTTCTGGTTCTGGATCTAAACCATCACCTCTATTAGAGGAGGAAGTTGTTACCATTATGAAACATATGGGAATGGACAACGAAGTGGTTGATTTCGACTTTGAACTTCATGAGACAGTACGTGTAAATGAGGGACCATTCGCAAATTATACAGGTGCTATTGAAGAAATTGATGTGGAGAAGAAAAAGGTTAGCGTGCTTGTGGACATGTTTGGTCGCGAGACTCCAGTTGAACTGGACTTCCATCAAATTGAAAAATTATAAAATGAAACTTGAAATGAATTGTAAAAAGTGATAATATCTTTTAAGTCAGTACGTCTTCGTTATCGGAGACGTTTTTTGAAAGATTTTATCGTTACAGATAAAATATGACGTGGGAGGGCAAATCACTGTCCAATTGACCACATCACGGACTTAAGGAGGTGTGTCTCGTGGCTAAAAAGGTAATTAAAATGGTAAAACTTCAAATTCCAGCAGGTAAAGCTAACCCAGCTCCACCAGTTGGTCCAGCATTAGGACAAGCAGGTGTTAACATCATGGGCTTCTGTAAAGAGTTCAACGCTCGTACGGCAGATCAAGCTGGTCTTATCATCCCTGTTGAAATTACAGTATTTGAGGACCGTTCATTCACTTTCATTACTAAAACTCCTCCTGCTGCTGTTCTTCTTAAGAAAGTAGCTGGTATTGAGTCTGGTTCTGGTGAACCAAACCGTAATAAAGTGGCAACTGTTAAGCGTGATAAAGTACGCGAAATCGCTGAAACTAAAATGCCTGACCTAAACGCTGCTAGTGTAGAAGCTGCAATGCGTATGGTTGAAGGTACTGCACGCAGTATGGGCATCGTTATCGAAGACTAATTCGATTTGTTTTTTAAAAAAGGTTGCGGGTCTGGAATTCCAATTCGCAACCTTTATTATCGTAAATGATTATCGTTTTTAAATAAAAGGGTGGCGCGTATCCTCAGGTTATTCCTGGAAAAAAAGGCGTAAACGTGGGAGGTTATTCCGCTAAAACCACATTCGAGGAGGAAATAAAAATGGCTAAAAGAGGTAAAAAGTACGTAGAAGCTGCAAAGCTTATTGATCGTGCAACTGCTTACTCTGCAACAGAAGCAGTAGAATTAGTAAAGAAAACAAACACAGCTAAATTTGATGCAACTGTAGAAGCTGCATTCCGTTTAGGTGTTGACCCTAAGAAAGCTGACCAACAAATTCGTGGTGCAGTTGTTCTTCCACACGGTACTGGTAAAGTACAACGTGTATTAGTGTTCGCTAAAGGCGAAAAAGCAAAAGAAGCTGAAGCTGCTGGAGCTGACTTTGTAGGCGATGCTGATTACATCGGTAAAATCCAACAAGGTTGGTTCGATTTCGATGTAGTAGTAGCAACTCCTGACATGATGGGTGAAGTTGGTAAACTTGGTCGTGTATTAGGGCCTAAAGGTTTAATGCCAAACCCTAAAACTGGAACAGTTACTTTCGATGTAACGAAAGCTGTTAACGAAATCAAAGCTGGTAAAGTTGAATACCGCGTTGATAAAGCTGGTAACATCCACGTTCCAATTGGTAAAGTATCTTTCGAAGATGCTAAATTAGTAGAAAACTTCACAACAATCGCTGACACTTTACAAAAAGTTAAGCCTGCTGCTGCAAAAGGTACTTACATGAAAAACGTATCAGTTGCTTCTACAATGGGACCTGGCGTACGCGTAGACGTTTCTACATTAGTATAAAAATTGGAAGTTGACTTCATAAAGAAGTTTTAATATAATCATTTATGTTGTGAATTTAAATAGTGTACCGTAGACAGTAGGTGTCAATTGACTTAATTTCCTACCTAGGTGTTAATATACGAAACGGAATCTTTTTTTCTGTGACTATATGCCTCCATGTCTACAAGTTGGGCATGGAGGTTTTTAGTGCACTTTCGGTACATCTTCTATATAATCTACAGGAGGTGTAATAACATGAGCAAAGCAATCGAAATTAAACAACAAGTTGTAACTGAAATCGCTGAAAAACTTCGCGAAAGTAAATCTACAATCGTTGTTGACTACCGTGGTTTAACAGTTTCTGAGGCAACAGAATTACGTAAGCAATTACGTGAAGCTGGCGTTGAGTTCAAAGTTTACAAAAACTCTTTAACTCGTCGTGCTGCAGAATCAGTTGAAATGGCTGAGTTAAACGAATTCTTAACAGGACCAAACGCAATCGCATTCAGTAACGAGGATGTAGTTGCTCCTGCGAAAGTATTAAACGACTTCGCTAAAGATCATGAAGCTTTAGAAATTAAAGCGGGCGTAATCGAAGGTAAACTTGTAACACTTGATGAGGTTAAAGCTATCGCTACTCTTCCATCACGTGAAGGCTTACTTTCTATGCTTCTTAGCGTTCTTCAAGCTCCAATCCGTAACCTTGCACTTGCTACTAAAGCAGTTGCAGAACAAAAGGAAGAGCAAGGCGCTTAATTTTTTAAAAGATAATTACGTGTTATCGATTAAACAATACAAACCTATTTAAGGGAGGATATTTACAATGACTAAAGAACAAATCATTGAAGCAGTTAAATCTATGACTGTATTAGAACTTAACGACTTAGTAAAAGCTATCGAGGAAGAATTCGGCGTAACTGCTGCTGCTCCTGTAGCTGTTGTGGGTGGCGCTGGTGAAGCTGCTGCTGAGAAAACTGAATTTAATGTAGAACTAGCTAGCGCTGGTGCTCAAAAAATCAAAGTTATCAAAGTTGTTCGCGAAATTACTGGTCTTGGCTTAAAAGAAGCTAAAGAATTAGTTGACAACACTCCAAAAGTAATCAAAGAAGGCGCTTCTAAAGAAGAAGCTGAAGAAATCAAAGCTAAACTTGAAGAAGTTGGCGCTGCTGTAGAAGTTAAGTAATTAACTTTTGATGCTTTAAAAAAAGCTCGCTCTCGTGCGAGCTTTTTTTTTAACTGTTAAGAAAAGAGGTGGCCGTATGGCAGACCATTATTTTTCTAACGACCCTTCTAGTAAAAGTGATCGTAAACGATGGGAATTTACACTTCGTGGATCTCAATTTACTTTTTTATCTGACCGTGGAGTGTTTTCGAAAAGTGAAGTGGACTTTGGTTCACGTCTTTTAATTGAAGCCTTCCAAGTGTCGGATGTTAAAGGTGATATATTGGATGTGGGTTGTGGGTACGGACCAATTGGTTTATCGTTAGCGAAAGAGTTTCAAGACCGTAAAGTTCACATGGTGGATGTGAATGAAAGGGCACTTGAACTTGTAAAAGAAAATGCTGCTAATAATAGAATTGGGAATGTACGCATTTTTCAAAGTAGCGTCTATGAAAATGTAGATGGCAAGTATGCTGCTATTCTATCTAATCCTCCAATTCGTGCCGGAAAACATATCGTGCACGAGATTTTAGGAAAAGCTGTCGAGTATTTAGTTCCGGGCGGAGAGCTGTGGATCGTTATCCAGAAGAAGCAAGGTGCACCATCTGCACTGAAAAAACTAGAAGAAGTATTTTCTGAAGTCGAAGTTGTAGAAAAGAAAAAAGGATATTATATCATAAAATCAAAAAAACGTTGACGGTTATTTTTGGCTATGTTAACATTATACAATGCCAATATATGATTTTATGCGTTGAGAAAGATGTATATTTTTGCTTCTCTTGGAAAAGATAGTAAAATCAGCGGATTATGAAACAGAATGATGGTTTTCTTATAGAAGCCATTTTTCTTTTTTGAGCAGGTAGAATAACTCAACGTATCTATCTTTAAGAGAAAAAAACTACGGCTAATAGCAGTAGTTGTATTTATTTGTGATTTTGCACAAATTTTTTGTGCATTTATAATACTCATGATTTGAGGGGTGAAGCAGTTGACAGGTCAACTAGTTCAATACGGACGCCACCGCCAACGAAGAAGTTATGCCCGTATTAGTGAAGTATTAGAGTTACCAAATCTTATCGAAATTCAAACCTCTTCTTATCAGTGGTTTCTTGATGAGGGTTTGCGAGAAATGTTCCAAGACATTTCTCCGATTGAAGACTTTACGGGAAATCTATCGCTTGAATTTATCGACTACAGTTTAGGTGAACCTAAATACTCTGTAGAGGAATGTAAAGAGCGTGATGTGACGTATGCAGCACCACTTCGTGTAAAAGTGCGTCTAATCAACAAAGAAACTGGTGAAGTAAAAGAACAAGATGTGTTCATGGGAGATTTCCCACTCATGACAGAGACAGGAACATTCGTAATTAACGGTGCAGAACGTGTTATCGTTTCCCAGTTAGTTCGCTCTCCAAGCGTATACTATAGTGGCAAAGTGGATAAAAACGGAAAACGTGGTTTTACTGCTACTGTAATTCCAAACCGCGGAGCTTGGTTAGAGTATGAAACAGATGCTAAGGATGTTGTATATGTACGTATTGACCGTACACGTAAGCTTCCTGTAACTGTTTTGTTACGCGCATTAGGGTTTGGCTCTGATCAAGAAATCACCGAGCTTTTAGGTGATAACGAATACTTAAGCAATACGCTAGAAAAAGACAACACAGATAGCACAGAAAAAGCATTGCTTGAAATTTACGAGCGTCTACGCCCAGGTGAACCACCTACGGTAGAAAATGCTAAGAGTTTACTTGTGTCTCGTTTCTTTGATCCAAAACGCTACGATTTAGCAAACGTAGGTCGCTATAAGATCAACAAAAAGTTACACATTAAAAACAGATTGTTTAACCAACGTTTAGCTGAAACATTAGTGGATTCAGAAACTGGTGAAATTGTAGCGGCAGAAGGAACAGTCTTAGATCGTCGTACACTGGATCGCATTTTACCTTACTTAGAGAAGAACATTGGATTCAAAACAGCGAAGCCAATGGGTGGAGTGGTAGAAGGCGATGTTGAGCTGCAATCTATTAAAATTTATGCGCCAGAGTCAGAAGGCGAGCGCGTAATTAATGTAATTGGTAATGCAAATATTACTCGTGATGTAAAACACATCACACCAGGTGATATCCTTGCTTCTATCAGCTACTTCTTCAACCTACTATACAAAGTAGGGGATACAGACGATATCGACCACTTAGGAAACCGTCGTCTACGTTCAGTAGGGGAGCTATTACAAAACCAATTCCGAATTGGTCTTTCTCGTATGGAACGTGTTGTTCGTGAGAGAATGTCGATTCAAGATACAAATGCAATTACACCACAGGCGTTAATTAATATTCGTCCTGTTATTGCATCTATTAAAGAGTTCTTCGGAAGTTCTCAGTTATCTCAGTTTATGGACCAAACAAACCCATTAGCAGAGTTAACTCACAAACGAAGACTTTCTGCATTAGGACCTGGTGGTTTAACGCGTGAGCGCGCAGGCTTTGAAGTGCGTGATGTTCACTACTCTCACTACGGTCGTATGTGTCCGATTGAAACACCAGAGGGACCAAACATCGGTTTGATTAACTCATTATCTTCGTTCGCGAAAGTAAATGAGTTTGGTTTCATTGAAACACCATACCGTCGTGTTGATCCAGAAACTGGTCGAGTAACAGGACATGTTGATTACTTAACTGCAGACGAAGAAGATAACTATGTTGTAGCCCAAGCGAATATGAAATTATCTGATGAAGGTGAATTCCTTAGTGAAGATATCGTAGCTCGTTTCCGTGGTGAAAACATTGTCACAAATAGAGAACGCATCGACTACATGGATGTATCTCCAAAACAAGTAGTGTCGGCAGCGACAGCTTGTATTCCGTTCTTAGAAAACGATGACTCTAACCGCGCGCTTATGGGAGCGAACATGCAACGTCAGGCGGTTCCATTAATGAATCCGGAATCTCCGATTGTAGGTACAGGTATGGAGTACGTATCAGCAAAAGACTCTGGTGCTGCAGTAATTTGTAAACACCCTGGTGTTGTTGAACGCGTAGAAGCACGTGAAGTTTGGGTACGTCGTTATGTAGAAGTTGACGGTCAAACAGTAAAAGGCGATTTAGATCGTTACAAAATGCTGAAATTCATTCGTTCTAACCAAGGAACTTGTTACAACCAACGCCCAATCGTAAGTGTTGGCGATCAAGTTGTAAAAGGTGAAATTCTTGCGGATGGTCCTTCTATGGAATTAGGTGAACTAGCACTTGGGCGTAACGTGCTTGTTGGCTTCATGACATGGGACGGTTATAACTACGAGGATGCGATCATTATGAGTGAGCGCCTTGTAAAAGATGATGTGTACACTTCTATTCATATTGAAGAATATGAGTCAGAAGCTCGTGATACGAAGCTTGGCCCAGAAGAAATTACACGTGACATTCCAAACGTTGGGGAAGATGCACTACGCAACCTTGACGAGCGCGGTATCATTCGCGTTGGTGCGGAAGTAAAAGATGGAGACTTACTTGTTGGTAAAGTAACACCTAAAGGTGTAACAGAATTAACAGCTGAAGAACGTCTATTACACGCTATCTTTGGGGAAAAAGCACGTGAAGTACGTGATACATCACTACGTGTACCACACGGTGGTGGCGGTATTATCTTAGACGTCAAAGTATTCAATCGTGAAGATGGCGATGAATTGCCACCAGGCGTGAATCAACTTGTACGTGCATATATCGTTCAAAAACGTAAAATTTCTGAAGGTGACAAAATGGCTGGTCGTCACGGTAATAAGGGTGTTATCTCTCGTATTTTACCAGAGGAAGATATGCCTTACTTACCAGACGGGACACCAATCGATATCATGTTAAACCCATTAGGTGTACCATCACGTATGAATATCGGTCAGGTATTAGAGCTTCACCTAGGTATGGCAGCAAGATACCTTGGCATTCATGTTGCAACGCCAGTATTCGATGGTGCTCGTGAGGAAGATGTATGGGGTACAATCGAAGAAGCTGGTATGGCAAATGATGCGAAAACAATCCTGTATGACGGACGTACTGGTGAGCCATTCGACAACCGCGTATCTGTTGGTGTTATGTATATGATCAAACTTGCGCACATGGTTGACGATAAACTTCATGCTCGTTCTACTGGACCATACTCACTTGTAACGCAGCAACCTCTTGGAGGTAAAGCTCAGTTCGGTGGACAGCGTTTCGGTGAGATGGAGGTTTGGGCACTTGAAGCTTACGGTGCTGCTTATACTCTTCAAGAAATCTTAACAGTGAAGTCTGATGACGTAGTTGGACGTGTTAAGACGTATGAAGCAATTGTTAAAGGCGAAAATGTTCCAGAACCAGGTGTTCCTGAATCATTCAAAGTATTGATTAAAGAACTGCAAAGTTTAGGTATGGACGTTAAAATGATGTCTAGCGACGACACAGAAATTGAAATGCGTGATACGGAAGATGATGATGATCACCAATCAGCAGATAAATTGAATGTTGAAGTTGAGGCAACTAAGGGATAATTGGGATAACCTGTAGACTAAAAGGGAGGTAGGCCCCTTGATAGATGTAAATAACTTTGAATATATGAAGATTGGACTTGCTTCACCTGACAAGATTCGTTCTTGGTCATACGGTGAAGTTAAGAAACCAGAAACAATTAACTATCGTACGTTAAAGCCAGAAAAAGACGGCTTGTTCTGTGAGCGTATTTTCGGACCACAAAAGGATTGGGAATGTCATTGCGGAAAATATAAACGTGTACGTTATAAAGGTGTAGTATGTGACCGTTGTGGTGTTGAAGTAACGCGTGCAAAAGTACGTCGTGAACGTATGGGCCATATCGAATTAGCTGCTCCTGTATCTCATATTTGGTATTTCAAAGGTATCCCGAGCCGCATGGGACTTGTCTTAGACATGTCCCCTCGCGCGCTTGAAGAAGTAATTTATTTCGCTTCTTATGTTGTAACAGAAAGTGGAGATACACCACTTGATAAGAAGCAATTGCTTTCTGAGAAAGAATACCGTGCATATCGTGATCGATATGGCAGCACATTCCAAGCTGCTATGGGTGCAGAAGCGATTAAAAAGCTACTACAAGATATCGATTTAGATAAAGAAGTAGACTTCTTAAAAGAAGAATTAAAAACAGCACAAGGACAACGCCGTACTCGTGCTATTAAACGTCTAGAAGTATTAGAAGCATTCCGCAACTCTGGAAACGAACCATCATGGATGATCTTAGATGTTCTTCCAGTAATCCCGCCAGAACTACGCCCAATGGTACAGTTAGATGGTGGACGTTTTGCAACTTCTGACTTAAACGATTTATATCGTCGTGTAATTAACCGTAACAACCGTTTAAAACGTCTATTGGACTTAGGTGCTCCTAGTATTATCGTTCAAAACGAAAAACGTATGTTACAAGAAGCTGTAGACGCATTAATCGATAATGGTCGTCGTGGCCGTCCAGTTACTGGACCAGGTAACCGTCCATTAAAATCACTATCTCACATGCTTAAAGGTAAACAAGGACGTTTCCGTCAAAACTTATTAGGTAAACGTGTTGACTACTCTGGTCGTTCGGTAATCGTTGTAGGACCGAACTTAAAGATGTATCAATGTGGATTACCGAAAGAAATGGCGCTTGAACTGTTTAAACCTTTCGTTATGAAAGAGTTAGTTGAAAAAGGATTAGCACATAACATTAAGAGTGCGAAACGCAAAATCGAGCGTGTACAACCTGAAGTTTGGGACGTATTAGAATCTGTAATTAAAGAACATCCAGTACTTCTAAATCGTGCCCCAACACTTCACCGTCTTGGTATCCAAGCATTCGAACCTACATTAGTAGAAGGTCGCGCTATTCGTCTTCACCCACTTGTATGTACTGCATACAACGCGGACTTTGACGGTGACCAAATGGCGGTTCACGTACCTTTATCATCAGAAGCACAGGCAGAAGCTCGTCTTCTTATGTTAGCGGCACAAAACATCTTGAACCCGAAAGATGGTAAACCAGTTGTTACTCCATCTCAGGATATGGTATTAGGCAACTACTACTTAACACTTGAGCGTGAAGGTGCAATTGGTGAGGGTATGGTCTTCAAAGATGCAAACGAAGCATTACTTGCATATCAAAATGGATATGTCCATCTTCATACACGTGTTGCAGTTGCTGCAAGCGCAGTAAACAATGCAACATTTACTGAAGAGCAAAAAAGTATGCTTCTATTAACAACAGTTGGTAAATTAATATTTAACGAAATCTTACCAGAGTCGTTCCCTTATATTAATGAACCAACAAACTCAAACCTTGAAAAAGAAACACCAGCGAAATATTTCGTTGAAAAAGGTGCGAACATTAAAGAAATTATTGCTAGTCGCGAAGAAGTGGCACCATTTAGCAAGAAAATCCTTGGTAACATCATTGCGGAAGTGTTCAAACGTTTCAAGATTACAGAAACGTCTCGCATGCTTGACCGTATGAAAAACTTAGGATTTAAATACTCTACAAAAGCTGGTATTACAGTTGGGGTATCTGACATTCTTGTATTAGGTGAAAAAGATGAAATCCTCCGCGAAGCACAAGAAAAAGTAGATAATGTAATTAAACAATTCCGTCGCGGTTTAATCACGGAAGAAGAACGTTACGATCGCGTTATCTCAATTTGGAGTAATGCAAAAGATGTTATCCAAGGAAAGCTGATGAAATCCTTGAATAAACGCAACCCAATCTTCATGATGAGTGATTCCGGTGCCCGTGGTAACGCATCGAACTTTACTCAGCTTGCTGGTATGCGTGGTCTAATGGCCAATCCGTCTGGTCGTATCATCGAACTTCCAATCAAATCAAGTTTCCGTGAAGGTTTAACAGTGCTTGAGTACTTCATCTCTACGCATGGTGCTCGTAAAGGTCTTGCCGATACAGCGCTTAAGACTGCCGATTCTGGTTACTTAACACGTCGTCTAGTAGACGTTGCACAAGATGTAATCGTTCGTGAAGATGACTGTGGAACAGATCGTGGCTTACTAATTGGTGCGATTAAAGAGGGTAATGAAGTGATTGAGTCACTATATGATCGTCTTGTAGGACGTTTTGCAAGAAAAACTGTAAAACATCCTGAAACAGGTGAAATATTAGTTCGTGAGAATGAATTAATTACTGAAGATATCGCTCATATCGTTGAAAACTCAGGTGTAGAAACTGTAAACATTCGTTCAGCGTTTACGTGTAATACTCGCCATGGTGTATGTAAGAAGTGTTACGGTCGTAACTTAGCAACTGGTACAGACGTAGAAGTAGGAGAAGCGGTAGGTATTATCGCAGCTCAATCTATCGGTGAGCCAGGTACACAGTTAACGATGCGTACGTTCCATACAGGTGGGGTTGCCGGAGATGATATCACACAGGGTTTACCTCGTATTCAGGAGATTTTCGAAGCTCGTAATCCGAAAGGTCAGGCAGTTATCAGTGAAATCGACGGTGTTATCGCAGCGATTAACGATGTTAAAGATCGCCAAGAAGTAGTTGTACAGGGTGAAGTTGAAGCCCGTACGTACGCTATTCCTTACGGTGCTCGTCTCAAAGTAACTCCAGGACAGCAAATTAGCCACGGTAAAGAGTTAACAGAAGGTTCTATTGATCCGAAAGAATTACTAAAAGTAACGGACATTACAGCAGTTCAAGAATACTTATTACGTGAAGTTCAAAAAGTATACCGTATGCAAGGGGTAGAAATTGGTGACAAACACGTAGAAGTAATGGTTCGCCAAATGCTACGTAAAGTTCGTGTAATCGACGCAGGTGAAACAGATGTATTACCAGGAACATTACTAGACATCCATCAGTTCACTGATGCAAACGCGAAGGTGTTACTACAAGGTAAACAACCAGCGACAGCTAGACCTGTTCTACTAGGTATTACAAAAGCTTCACTTGAAACAGATTCGTTCTTATCCGCAGCATCATTCCAAGAAACAACTCGTGTTCTAACAGATGCAGCAATTAAAGGTAAGCGCGATGAGCTTCTAGGATTGAAAGAGAACGTTATTATCGGCAAACTTGTTCCTGCTGGAACAGGTATGAATCGTTATCGTAAAGTAGATCTTGTAAAAACAATACAAGATGACATGAATGTAGAAAACGATGAAGTTTATGTGGAACAGTAAAATTTTCCGTCGTAAATTTTGTATAAAAACAGATAATCCTAGTTGACATTGTATGAGTCAAAATGTTACTATAAGCAAGGTTGCTCCTAACGATGCTTTGGAGGATATGTATATGTCTTATCAAAAAGTATCAACTGCTGAAAATGTAGTCGTTGGTCATAAACGAACATTGGAAGCAATCAAAAATGGTACAGTTAAAGAAGTTGTCATAGCAGAAGATGCTGATATGCGGTTAACCCATGTTATTATTCGTACTGCAATGCAACATAACGTGCCCATAACAAAAGTTGAATCAGTTCGTAAGCTTGGTAAAGCTTCGGGGATTCAAGTGGGAGCTTCAGCAATAGGAATAATAAGTTAAAACTGTTTTTGTGAGGAGGGAGCATGTGCTCTCCCTTGCAAAAACTTTGTTTTCAACTAATAATGAACCACCTGGATATGTGGTCATACAAACAAGCGAAGGGAGGATAATCAAATGCCTACTATTAACCAATTAGTGAGAAATGGTCGTACTGATAAAGTATGGAAATCTAAATCACCTGCGTTAAACAAAGGTTTTAACTCTTTAAAGAAAAAATCAACTGATATCTCTGCACCTCAAAAACGTGGTGTGTGTACTCGTGTTGGTACAATGACTCCAAAGAAACCAAACTCAGCGTTACGTAAATATGCTCGTGTTCGTTTAACAAATGGTATCGAGGTAACAGCATACATCCCAGGTATCGGTCACAATTTACAAGAGCACAGCGTAGTATTAATTCGCGGTGGTCGTGTAAAAGACTTACCAGGGGTACGTTACCACATCGTTCGTGGTGCGCTTGATACAGCTGGTGTTGACAAGCGTATGCAAGGCCGTTCTAAATACGGTACTAAAAAGCCAAAAGCGGCTAAGAAATAATAACTTTTTATTGAAAGGAGGAACTCAATATGCCTCGTAAAGGACCTGTTGCGAAACGTGACGTGTTACCAGATCCAATGTACAATTCTAAGCTAGTAACACGACTTATCAACAAAATGATGGTTGACGGTAAAAAAGGTAAATCTCAAACAATTCTTTATAATGCGTTCGATATCGTAAGCGAACGTACTGGTAAAGAGCCAATGGAAGTATTCGAGCAAGCTCTTAAGAACATCATGCCTGTTCTTGAAGTACGCGCTCGTCGTGTTGGTGGTGCTAACTACCAAGTTCCAGTTGAGGTTCGTCCAGAACGCCGTACAACTTTAGGTCTTCGTTGGTTAGTAAACTATGCTCGTCTTCGTGGTGAAAAAACTATGGAAGAGCGTCTTGCTAACGAAATCTTAGATGCAGCTAACAACGCTGGTGCATCTGTTAAGAAACGTGAAGACACTCATAAAATGGCAGAAGCTAACAAAGCATTTGCTCATTACCGTTGGTAGGATACAACGTAAAATAAATGTAAGCATAGACCGCTTTATTTGTCGCTTATGAAAGTGTGGAGAGGGAGAATGCCTCTCCCTTTCAATGGCGCTCGTTTTACATAATGAGAGTACTGGACATACTGACATATGTAACAAAATAAAGTGGCTTTTTTGCTACTTAAAATAAAAAAATCCAATCCATATATGGAAGGAGCAAGACACCAAAATGGGAAGAGAGTTCTCTTTAGAAAACACTCGTAATATTGGTATCATGGCTCACATCGATGCTGGTAAAACAACAGCTACTGAGCGTATTCTGTACTACACAGGACGTATTCATAAAATCGGTGAAACTCACGAAGGTGCATCTCAGATGGACTGGATGGAGCAAGAGCAAGAGCGTGGTATCACAATTACTTCTGCTGCAACTACAGCACAATGGAAAGGTCACCGTGTAAACATCATTGACACTCCAGGTCACGTAGACTTCACAGTAGAAGTAGAACGTTCTTTACGCGTACTTGATGGCGCGGTAGCAGTACTTGATGCACAATCTGGTGTTGAACCACAAACAGAAACTGTTTGGCGTCAGGCTACTACTTATGGCGTACCTCGTATCGTATTCGTTAACAAAATGGATAAGATTGGTGCGGATTTCTTATACTCTGTAGGAACAATCCATGATCGTTTACAAGCAAACGCACATCCAATTCAGTTACCAATCGGTGCTGAAGATGAGTTCAATGGTATCATTGACCTTGTTGAAGAGTGTGCTTACATGTACAGTAACGATTTAGGAACTGATATTCAACGTATCGAAATTCCTGAAGAGCACAAAGAATTAGCTGAAGAATACCGTGGAAAACTTATTGAAGCGGTAGCTGAGCTTGATGAAGAAATGATGATGAAGTACCTAGAAGGTGAAGAAATCACTGTAGAAGAGCTTAAAGCTGGTATCCGTAAGGCTACAACTTCTGTAGAATTCTTCCCAGTAATCTGTGGTTCTGCATTCAAAAATAAAGGTGTTCAAATTCTGTTAGACGCAGTTATCGATTACCTACCATCTCCATTAGATGTACCTGCTATTAAAGGTATTGTTCCTGATACAGATGAAGAAGTAGAGCGTAAGTCTAGCGATGAAGAGCCATTCTCCGCTCTAGCATTCAAAATTATGACTGACCCTTATGTTGGTAAGTTAACGTTCTTCCGTGTGTACTCTGGTGTGTTAAACTCTGGATCATACGTGAAAAACTCAACTAAAGGTAAGCGTGAGCGTGTAGGTCGTATCCTGCAAATGCACGCTAACAGCCGTGAAGAGATCTCAACAGTTTACGCTGGTGACATCGCTGCCGCTGTAGGTTTAAAAGATACTACTACTGGTGATACTCTTTGTGACGAGAAGAGCCTTGTTATCCTTGAGTCTATGGAATTCCCAGAGCCAGTTATCTCTGTAGCTATCGAACCAAAATCTAAAGCTGACCAAGATAAAATGGGTACAGCATTATCTAAGCTTTCTGAAGAAGATCCAACATTCCGTGCTCACACTGACCAAGAAACTGGCCAAACTATCATCGCTGGTATGGGTGAACTTCACCTTGATATCATCGTTGACCGTATGCGCCGTGAATTCAAAGTTGAAGCAAACGTTGGTGCTCCTCAGGTAGCATACCGTGAGACTTTCCGCGCTGCTGCGAAAGTTGAAGGTAAGTTCGCTCGTCAATCTGGTGGTCGTGGACAATTCGGTCACGTTTGGATTGAGTTTGAACCTAACGAAGAAGGTAAAGGATTCGAATTCGAAAACAAGATCGTCGGTGGTGTTGTTCCGCGTGAATACATCCCAGCTGTAGGCGCAGGTCTTGAAGATGCACTTAAAAATGGTGTACTTGCTGGATATCCAGTAGTAGACATTAAAGCTGCATTAGTTGACGGATCTTACCATGATGTTGACTCCTCTGAGATGGCGTTCAAAATCGCTGCATCTATGGCACTTAAAGCTGCGGTTTCTAAATGTAACCCAGTAATTCTTGAGCCAATGATGAAAGTTGAAGTTGTAATCCCTGAAGAGTACATGGGAGACATCATGGGTGACGTAACATCTCGTCGTGGACGTGTAGAAGGTATGGAAGCTCGCGGTAACGCACAAGTTGTTCGTGCTATGGTTCCGCTTTCTGAAATGTTCGGTTATGCGACGTCATTACGTTCTAATACTCAAGGTCGTGGAACATTCTCTATGGTATTCGATCATTATGAAGAAGTACCAAAGTCTGTTTCAGAAGAAATTATCAAAAAAAATAAAGGTGAATAATTGATTTTTATCGATTGTTCAAGTATAACTACTTATGTAAGCTTAGAAAGTGGGACGTAAGTTTTGCTTTCTAGTCTAAATATAAAATAACCTATATAACTTTAAGGAGGAATTTAGAATGGCTAAAGAAAAATTCGAACGTTCTAAACCCCATGTTAACATCGGTACAATTGGCCACGTTGACCATGGTAAAACTACATTAACTGCTGCGATCACTACAGTTCTTGCAAAAGCTGGTGGTGCTGAAGCGCGCGGATACGATCAAATCGACGCTGCTCCAGAAGAAAGAGAGCGCGGTATCACAATCTCAACTGCACACGTTGAGTACGAAACTGAAACTCGTCACTATGCACACGTTGACTGCCCAGGTCACGCTGACTATGTTAAAAACATGATCACTGGTGCTGCTCAAATGGACGGCGGTATCTTAGTAGTATCTGCTGCTGATGGTCCAATGCCTCAAACTCGTGAGCACATTCTTCTTTCTCGTCAAGTAGGTGTACCTTACATTGTTGTATTCTTAAACAAATGTGACATGGTTGACGACGAAGAATTATTAGAATTAGTAGAAATGGAAGTACGTGACTTATTATCTGAATACGGATTCCCAGGTGACGATATTCCTGTAATCAAAGGTTCTGCTCTTAAAGCTCTTCAAGGAGAAGCTGAGTGGGAAGAAAAAATCATCGAATTAATGGCTGAAGTTGATGCTTACATCCCAACTCCAGAACGTGAAACTGACAAACCATTCTTAATGCCTGTAGAGGACGTATTCTCTATCACAGGTCGTGGTACAGTTGCTACTGGTCGTGTTGAGCGCGGTATCGTTAAAGTTGGTGACGTTGTAGAAATCATCGGTCTTGCTGAAGAAAATGCTTCTACAACTGTAACTGGTGTAGAAATGTTCCGTAAACTTCTTGACCAAGCTCAAGCTGGTGACAACATCGGTGCTTTACTTCGTGGGGTTGCTCGTGAAGATATCCAACGTGGACAAGTACTTGCGAAAAGCGGTTCTGTAAAAGCTCACGCTAAATTCAAAGCTGAAGTTTTCGTATTATCTAAAGAAGAAGGTGGACGTCACACTCCATTCTTCGCTAACTACCGTCCGCAGTTCTACTTCCGTACAACTGACGTAACTGGTATCATCCAATTACCAGAAGGTACTGAAATGGTAATGCCTGGTGACAACGTAGAAATGACTATCGAACTTATCGCTCCAATCGCTATCGAAGAGGGAACTAAATTCTCTATTCGTGAAGGTGGACGTACAGTAGGTTACGGCGTAGTTGCTACTATCGTTGAGTAATCTTAACTGATATATAAAAACCTAAGGGATTTTCCCTTGGGTTTTTTGTTTGTGCTTATATAATGAAGAAAATGATTTTTTATGTTTTGACGAGTTTCTTCTATAATATAGATATAGATTCAGTGAAACGAAATCTAAAAACTGTAAAATAGATTCTGTTAGATGAAAACTTGAAATTCTTTAAAGTGCCATGTATAATAGCAAAAGTAGAGAAAAGCAGATGCAAACAAAAAGATGCTTGCATCTAGACGAATAACATTGTATAATAGACAATGTTGGTCTTTGACTGCGATGAAGTGGAAGGTTGCTGACACACCCGGCCGCTTTGCCATGGCATGGTGTGGGGAAATTTCCATGGAGAAGGTCTATTTTAGAAATAGGCGAACGAAGGAGGGAAAATAATGGCAAAAGAAAAAATTCGTATCCGTTTAAAAGCTTACGATCACCGTATTCTTGATCAGTCAGCTGAGAAAATTGTAGAAACAGCTAAGCGTTCTGGGGCAACAGTTTCTGGTCCGATCCCATTACCAACTGAAAAAACTGTTTACACGATTCTTCGTGCTGTTCATAAGTACAAAGATTCTCGTGAGCAATTCGAAATGCGCACGCATAAACGTCTAATCGACATCGTGAGCCCTACTCCACAAACAGTAGATTCATTAATGCGTTTAGATTTACCATCTGGTGTAGATATCGAAATCAAACTATAATTTATATAATTTAAAAATGTAGGAGGTGTAACTCATGACCAAAGGAATCTTAGGAAGAAAGATCGGTATGACTCAAGTATTTGCTGAAAACGGTGAGTTAATCCCAGTAACAGTTATCGCTGCTAATCCAAACGTTGTTCTTCAAAAGAAAACAACTGAAACTGATGGCTACAATGCAATCCAGTTAGGATTTGAAGATAAGCGTGAAAAGTTAACTAACAAACCTGAACAAGGCCACACTGCTAAAGCATCTACAGCTCCTAAGCGCTTCATTCGCGAAATCCGCGATGCAGACGTTGACGGACTAGAGGTTGGTCAAGAGGTAAAAGTTGATGTTTTCGCTGCAGGTGAAATCGTCGATGTAACAGGAATTTCTAAAGGGAAAGGTTTCCAAGGTGCTATTAAACGCCACGGACAATCTCGCGGACCTATGTCTCATGGTTCTCGTTATCACCGTCGTCCTGGTTCAATGGGCCCAGTTGCTCCGAACCGTGTATTCAAAGGTAAAAAACTTGCTGGACGTATGGGTGGAGACCAAGTTACTATCCAAAACTTAGAAATCGTTCAAGTTGACACTGAGCGCAACTTATTATTAGTAAAAGGTAACGTTCCAGGTGCTAAGAAATCTCTTGTAGTTGTTCAAGGCGCTGTGAAGGTTAGCAAATAATTCACAATAGGAAGGAGGAATTCCAATGCCAAAAGTTACTGTATATAACCAAACTGGTTCACAGGTTGGTGAAATCGAATTGGCTGAAGCTATTTTCGGTATTGAACCAAATGAAGCTGTACTTTTCGAAGCTGTAATGATGCAACGTGCATCTTTACGTCAAGGTACACATAAAGTAAAAACTCGCTCTGAAGTTCGCGGTGGTGGTCGTAAACCATGGCGCCAAAAAGGAACTGGACGTGCTCGTCAAGGTTCTATCCGCTCTCCTCAATGGCGTGGTGGTGGTACGGTATTCGGACCTACACCAAGAAGCTATGCGTACAAACTTCCTAAGAAAGTTCGTCGTTTAGCAATCAAATCTGCATTAGCTACTAAAGTAGTTGAGAACAACATTGTAGTTCTTGAAGACCTAGTGTTAAATGCACCAAAAACAAAAGACATGGTAGCAGTACTTAAAGGATTAACTGTTGAGAAGAAAGCTCTTATCGTAACTGCTGATGCAAACGAAACTGTAGAGTTATCTGCTCGCAATATTCCTGGAGTAACAGTAATCACTGCTGATGGCGTAAACGTTTTAGACGTGCTTCATCATGATAAGCTAATCATGACAAAAGCGGCAGTGGAAAAAGTAGAGGAGGTGCTTGCATAATGAGAGATCCTCGTGATATCATTAAGCGCCCAGTTATCACTGAACGTTCTATGGAAATGATGGCTGAAAAAAAATACACGTTCGATGTGGACGTTAAATCTAATAAAACAGAAGTTAAAGATGCTATCGAAGCGATCTTTGGTGTTAAAGTAGAAAAAGTGAACATCATGAACTACAAGCCGAAAGCAAAACGCGTTGGTCGTCACGCTGGTTTTACTAGCCGTCGTCGTAAAGCAATCGTTAAGCTAACTGCTGACAGCAAAGAAATCGAAATCTTCCAAGGTGTTTAATTCTTACTAAAGAAGGAGGGAAATTGAGATGGGAATCAAAAAGTATAACCCAACTACTAACGGTCGTCGTAACATGACTACGAACGATTTCGCTGAAATCACGACTGATAGACCCGAAAAGTCTTTACTTGCCCCTTTAAGCAAAAAGGCTGGTCGTAATAACCAAGGTAAAATTACTGTACGTCATCAAGGTGGCGGACATAAGCGTCAATACCGTATCATCGACTTCAAGCGTAACAAAGATGGAATTCCAGGACGCGTTGCTACGATCGAATACGATCCAAACCGCTCTGCGAATATCGCATTAATTAATTACGTTGACGGTGAAAAACGTTACATTCTTGCTCCTAAAAACTTAGAAGTAGGTATGGAAGTTATGTCTGGCGCTGAAGCTGACATTAAAATCGGTAACGCATTACCATTAATCAACATTCCAGTAGGTACTGTTGTTCATAACATCGAGCTTAAACCAGGCCGTGGTGGACAATTAGTTCGTTCTGCTGGTACATCTGCACAAGTACTTGGTAAAGAAGGTAAATACGTTCTTGTACGTTTAACTTCTGGTGAAGTACGTCTAGTATTATCTGCTTGCCGCGCAACTGTAGGTCAAGTAGGTAACGAATCACACGAACTTATCAAAATTGGTAAAGCTGGTCGCTCTCGCTGGTTAGGTAAGCGCCCAACTGTTCGTGGTTCTGTAATGAACCCAGTTGATCACCCACACGGTGGTGGTGAAGGTCGTTCACCAATCGGACGTAAGTCTCCAATGTCTCCATGGGGTAAACCAACTCTTGGATTCAAAACTCGTAAGAAAAACAAAGCGTCTGACAAATTCATCGTTCGTCGTCGTAAAAAATAATGGGATTGTAGTACGGTTCACTTTGAGAACCGTACGGCAATCACGAAGGGAGGCACCAAAATGGCTCGTAGCTTGAAAAAAGGACCATTTGTCGATGATCATTTAATGAATAAAATTGCAAAGCTAAATGAAACTGAGCAAAAGCAAGTTGTTAAAACTTGGTCTCGTCGTTCAACGATCTTCCCTCAGTTCATCGGTCACACAATCGCTGTGTATGACGGTCGTAAACATGTACCTGTATATGTTACTGAAGACATGGTAGGCCACAAGTTAGGTGAATTCGCACCAACTCGTACGTATAAAGGTCATGATGCTGACGATAAGAAAACTAGAAGATAATGAGAGGAGGCACTTCAATGCAAGCTAAAGCAGTAGCGAGAACAGTTCGTATTGCTCCTCGTAAAGTTCGTTTAGTAGTAGACTTAATCCGAGGTAAGCAAGTTGGTGAAGCGATCGCTATCCTTAACCATACACCTAAAACTGCTTCTCCAGTTGTAGAGAAAGTTTTAAAATCTGCAATCGCAAACGCAGAGCATAACTACGAAATGGATGTAAACAACTTAGTTGTAGAGAAAGTTTTCGTTGACGAAGGTCCAACGTTAAAACGTTTCCGTCCACGTGCAATGGGCCGTGCAAGCCAAATTAACAAACGCACAAGCCACATCACAGTTGTGGTATCAGAAAAGAAGGAGGGATAATCGATGGGTCAAAAGGTTAATCCAGTCGGTCTTCGTGTCGGTGTTATTCGTGATTGGGATTCTCGCTGGTTCGCTGAGAAAGATTACGCTACACTTCTTCATGAAGACATTAAAATTCGTGAATACATCGCAGTTCGCTTAAAAGATTCTTCTGTTTCTAAAGTTGAAATCGAGCGTGCAGCAAATCGTGTAAATGTTACAATCCACACTGCAAAACCTGGTATGGTAATTGGTAAAGGTGGTACTGAAGTTGAAGCACTTCGTAAAGCCCTTAACCAATTAACAGGCAAGCGTGTACACATCAACATCTTAGAAGTTAAGAGAGCAGATCTTGACGCTCAATTAGTAGCGGAAAACATCGCTCGTCAATTAGAAAACCGTGTATCATTCCGTCGTGCACAAAAGCAAGTAATTCAACGTGCTATGCGTGCTGGTGCGAAAGGTATTAAAACACAGGTTTCTGGTCGTCTTGGCGGAGCAGATATTGCTCGTGCAGAATCTTACAGTGAAGGAACTGTTCCACTTCATACACTTCGCGCTGATATTGACTATGCTACAGCTGAAGCTGATACAACATACGGTAAATTAGGCGTAAAAGTATGGATCTACCGTGGAGAAGTCCTTCCTACAAAAAAGAAAGCTTCTGAGGAAGGAGGAAAATAATATGTTAATGCCTAAACGCGTAAAATATCGTAGAGAGCATCGTGGTAAAATGCGTGGTCGTGCAAAAGGCGGTACTGAAGTAGCATTTGGCGAATTCGGTCTTCAAGCACAAGATGCTTCATGGATTACTAACCGTCAAATCGAAGCAGCTCGTCGTGCAATGACTCGTTACATGAAACGTGGCGGTAAAGTTTGGATTAAAATTTTCCCTTCTAAACCTTACACTGCAAAACCTCTAGAAGTACGTATGGGTTCCGGTAAAGGGGCACCAGAAGGCTGGGTAGCTGTAGTAAAACCTGGGAAAATTATGTTTGAAATCGCGGGTGTATCTGAAGAGGTAGCACGCGAAGCATTACGTCTTGCAGCTCACAAGTTACCTGTGAAATGTAAATTCGTAAAACGTGAAGAAAATGGTGGTGAATCTAATGAAAACTAATGATATTCGTGAATTAACCACTGCCGAAATCGAAACAAAAGTTAAAGCATTGAAGGAAGAGTTATTCAACCTTCGCTTCCAACTTGCTACAGGACAATTAGAGAATCCAACACGCATCCGTGAAGTGCGTAAAGCGATCGCTCGTATGAAAACTGTAGTTCGTGAGAGAGAGATCGGAATTAATCGATAAATTGAGGGGAGGTTTGCAAAGTGAGCGAACGTAACCAACGCAAAGTTTATACTGGTCGTGTTGTATCTGACAAAATGGACAAAACGATTACAGTTTTAGTTGAAACATACAAAACTCATTCCTTGTACGGAAAGCGCGTTAAGTATTCTAAGAAGTACAAAGCGCATGATGAGCAAAACCAAGCAAAAGTTGGCGATATCGTAAAAATCATGGAAACTCGCCCGCTTTCTGCTACTAAGCGTTTCCGTTTAGTTGAAATCGTTGAAGAAGCGATTATTATCTAAATAGACGAATCGGAATTTTAAGTCCGAAGGGAGGTTTCATAACATGATCCAACAAGAATCTCGTTTGAAAGTTGCTGACAACTCTGGTGCACGTGAACTTTTAACAATCAAGGTATTAGGCGGCTCTGGTCGTAAATATGCTAACATCGGTGATATTATTGTTGCTACGGTAAAACAAGCAACACCAGGTGGCGTTGTTAAAAAAGGTGACGTTGTTAAAGCAGTAGTAGTACGTACGAAGAGCGGTGCTCGTCGTCCGGATGGTTCTTACATCAGTTTTGATGAAAACGCAGCTGTTATCATTAAAGACGATAAGAGCCCACGTGGTACTCGTATCTTTGGACCAGTAGCTCGTGAATTACGTGATAGCAACTTTATGAAGATCGTTTCTTTAGCTCCAGAAGTTCTATAATTTAAGGTATTGCCTTGCTAAGGAGGTGCAGAATTAAGATGCATGTAAAAAAAGGTGATAAAGTACAGGTAATCACAGGTAAAGACAAAGGAAAACAAGGTGTTATCCTTGTTGCTTTCCCGAAGCAAAACCGTGTTATCGTTGAGGGTGTTAACATCGTTAAGAAGCACTCTAAGCCATCTCAATTAAATCCACAAGGTGGAATCATCACGAAAGAAGCACCTATCCACGTATCTAACGTTATGATTTTAGATCCGAAAACTGGTGAACCTACTCGCGTAGGCTTCAAAGTGGAAGATGGTAAAAAAGTTCGTATTGCAAAAAAATCTGGTGAATTATTAGATAAATAATTTTCTTAAGAAAGGAGGTCACTTCATTGAATCGCCTTAAAGAGAAGTTCCAAAAGGAAATTACTCCTGCTCTAATGAGCAAGTTTAACTATAAATCTGTAATGCAAGTACCGAAGATCGAAAAGATCGTTATCAACACTGGTGTTGGTGATGCGGTAGCAAACTCTAAAGCATTAGACAATGCTGTAGAAGAATTAACTCAAATCGCAGGTCAAAAACCTGTAATCACTCGTGCTAAAAAATCTATCGCTGGTTTCCGTCTACGTGAAGGTATGCCAATCGGAGCGAAAGTTACTTTACGCGGTGAGCAAATGTATGAGTTCTTCGACAAATTAGTATCTGTTTCTTTACCACGTGTACGTGATTTCCGTGGTGTATCTAAGAAATCTTTCGATGGTCGTGGTAACTATACATTAGGTGTTAAAGAGCAACTTATTTTCCCTGAGATTGATTATGATAAAGTGAGCAAAGTCCGCGGTATGGACATCGTAATCGTTACTACAGCGAACACTGACGAAGAAGCTCGTGAACTGTTAACACAATTCGGTATGCCATTCCAAAAATAATGGAAGCCAACGCTAAGTAGAGGAGGCGAAAACGTGGCTAAAAAATCTATGATTGCGAAACAAAAGCGTACTCCTAAGTTTAAAGTACAAGAGTATACACGTTGCGAGCGCTGCGGTCGTCCGCATTCTGTATACCGCAAATTTAAACTTTGCCGTATTTGTTTCCGTGAACTTGCATATAAAGGTCAAATTCCTGGTGTTAAAAAAGCTAGTTGGTAAAACCCACAAATGGGAAGGAGGTAAAACACATGGTGATGACAGATCCAATTGCAGATATGCTTACTCGCATCCGTAATGCGAACATGGTACGTCATGAGAAATTAGAGGTTCCTGCTTCTAAAATCAAAAAAGAAATTGCTGAACTTTTAAAACGTGAAGGTTTCATTCGTGATGTAGAATACATCGAGGATAACAAACAAGGTATCCTTCGTATTTTCCTGAAATATGGTGCAAACAACGAGCGTGTAATCACTGGTTTAAAACGTATTAGTAAGCCTGGCTTACGCGTATACGCAAAAGCTGACGAAGTACCACGTGTACTTAACGGATTAGGTATCGCTCTTGTTTCTACATCTAAGGGAGTAATGACAGACAAAGACGCTCGTCAATTACAAACTGGTGGAGAAGTAGTAGCATACGTTTGGTAATAAATATTGAAACGAACGGAGGTGTGACAACATGTCTCGTATTGGTAAAAAGATTCTTGAAATCCCTGCAGGTGTTACTATCACAGTAGCAGAAGATAATACTGTAACAGTAAAAGGACCTAAAGGTGAATTAACTCGTACATTCAATGCTGATATGGCTATCAAAATTGAAGAAAACATCCTAACAGTTGAGCGTCCATCTGAACAGAAGGAACACCGTGCATTACACGGTACAACTCGTGCTTTACTAGGGAACATGGTTGAAGGTGTAACTTCAGGTTTCGCTCGCGGACTTGAATTAATCGGGGTTGGTTACCGTGCTCAAAAGCAAGGTGACAAACTTGTATTAAGCGTAGGTTACTCTCATCCAGTTGAAATGACTCCTGAAGCGGGTCTTGAAGTTGAAGTTCCTGCTCCAACTAAGATCGTGATTAAAGGGATCGACAAACAACGTGTAGGCGAATTCGCTGCTAACGTTCGTGCTGTACGTGCTCCAGAACCTTACAAAGGTAAAGGAATTCGTTACGAAGGTGAAGTTGTACGTCGTAAAGAAGGTAAAACTGCTAAGTAAACCCGTTAGGTGAGAGAAAGGAGTGACAAGAATGATCACTAAAGCTGATAAAAATGCGACTCGTAAGAAAAGACATGCACGTGTACGTGCTAAACTTACTGGTACTGCAGAGCGTCCACGTCTAAACGTGTTTCGTTCTAATCAACACATTTACGCTCAAGTAATTGATGATGTAAATGGTGTAACATTAGTAAGTGCATCTACTCTTGATAAAGACCTTGCTCTTAACGGTACAGGCAACATTGAAGCTGCGACGAAAGTTGGCGAATTAGTTGCTAAGCGTGCTGTAGAGAAAGGCGTTAAAGAAGTAGTATTTGATCGCGGTGGTTATTTATACCATGGCCGTGTTAAAGCTCTAGCTGAAGCTGCTCGTGAGGCTGGATTACAATTTTAATGGTCAAAGGAGGGAAAATTGATGCGTCGCATTGACCCAAGTAAATTAGAACTTGAAGAACGTGTAGTTACGATAAACCGTGTTGCGAAAGTTGTTAAGGGTGGTCGTCGTTTCCGCTTTGCTGCACTAGTTGTAGTAGGTGACAAAAACGGTCATGTTGGATTCGGTACTGGTAAAGCTCAAGAGGTACCTGATGCTATTCGCAAAGCTATCGAAGATGCTAAGAAAAACTTAATCGAAGTACCATTAGTTGGTACATCAATTCCACACGAAATCATCGGACATTTCGGAGCTGGTGAAGTATTCCTAAAACCTGCTGCCGAAGGTACTGGAGTTATCGCTGGTGGACCAGTTCGTGCGGTTCTTGAATTAGCTGGTGTACAGGATATTCTTTCGAAATCTCTTGGTTCTAACACACCAATTAACATGATTCGCGCTACTGTGAACGGATTAAGCGAACTTAAGCGTGCTGAAGATGTTGCAAAATTACGCGGTAAATCTGTAGAAGAGCTACTAGGTTAAGAAGGAGGGAAAACAAATGGCGAAAAAGTTAGAAATTACCCTCACTCGTAGTGTAATTGGTCGTCCACAAGATCAACGTGCGACTGTAGAAGCTTTAGGTCTTAAAAAGTTGAATTCAACTGTAGTTAAGGAAGAAACTCCTGCTATTCTTGGTATGATCAACAAAGTTTCTCACCTTGTAACTGTAAAAGAAGCTTAAGGATTACTCAATAATATAAGGAGGTGCTTGGGAATGAAACTTCATGAATTAAAACCTGCAGAAGGTTCTCGTAAAGTACGTAACCGTGTCGGTCGCGGTATCGGTTCTGGTAACGGTAAAACTGCTGGTAAAGGTCATAAAGGACAAAACGCACGTTCTGGTGGCGGTGTTCGTCTTGGCTTTGAAGGTGGTCAAACTCCATTATTCCGTCGTTTACCAAAACGCGGCTTCACTAATATTAACCGTAAAGAGTTTGCTATCGTAAACTTATCTACGCTAAATCGTTTTGAAGATGGTACAGAAGTAACACCTGAATTATTACTTGAAACTGGCGTAATCAGCAAGTTAAACGACGGTGTTAAAATTCTTGCAAGCGGAGCTGTAGAGAAAAAATTAACTGTTAAAGCGCACAAGTTCTCTTCAACTGCTAAAGAAGCAATTGAAGCAGCTGGCGGATCAGTTGAGGTGATTTAATGTTTCGTACAATCTCCAACTTTATGCGCGTTGCTGAGATAAGACGTAAAATATTATTCACTTTAGCGATGTTAATCGTATTCAGGATTGGCACGTTTATCCCAGTGCCATTTACAAATGGAGACGTACTGAAGGCACAAGATCAATTAAATGCTTTAGGTATCCTAAATACATTTGGCGGTGGAGCCTTGAAAAACTTCTCCATCTTTGCGATGGGAATCATGCCGTATATTACAGCATCCATCATCGTGCAATTATTGCAGATGGATGTTGTTCCTAAATTTTCGGAATGGTCGAAGCAAGGTGAAATGGGCCGTCGTAAATTAACACAATTCACGCGTTACTTTACAATTGTTCTTGCGTTTATTCAGGGGTTTGGTATGTCAATCGGTTTTAACGGTATGGTAGGTGGGCAGTTAATTTTGAATCCTGGTTGGAGCACTTATTTATACATTGCTACGGTACTGACTGCTGGTACTGCATTTTTAATGTGGTTAGGCGAACAGATTACAGCTAAAGGTGTAGGTAATGGTATTTCCATCCTTATCTTTGGTGGTATTGCTGCAGCGATCCCAAGTGTTATATCTCAAGTGTATCAGCAACAGTTTCAAAATGCTGGAGATCAACTGTTCATGAGTATCGTTAAAGTTGTATTGATCATACTAGCTGTGCTAGCAGTTATTGTTGGTGTTATTTTCATTCAACAGGCTGTTAGAAAGATCCCAATTCAATATGCGAAGCGTGTAACAGGAGGCAATGGTAGTTATACTGGAGCACAAAACACACATTTACCGCTTAAGGTAAATAGTGCGGGTGTTATTCCAGTAATTTTTGCCGTTTCATTCTTAATTACACCTCCAACTATTGCACAGTTCTTCCCGAAACATGATATATCGCAGTGGATTATTGCAAACTTTAACTATTCTCACCCAGTGGGAATGATTATATATGTTGCGCTTATTGTAGCCTTCACATATTTCTATGCATTTGTTCAGGTTAATCCAGAGCAAATGTCAGAGAATCTAAACAAACAAGGTGGATATGTTCCTGGTATTCGTCCGGGTAAGAATACGGAACAATATCTAACTAAAATCTTGTATCGTTTGACCTTTGTAGGATCAATTTTCCTAGCAGCGATTGCAATCTTACCAGTTATCTTTACGAAGCTGGGAAATCTTCCTCCATCTGCACAAATCGGTGGAACGAGTATGTTAATCGTTGTCGGCGTTGCTTTAGAAACAATGAAGCAACTAGAAAGCCAATTGGTAAAACGCCATTACAAAGGGTTTATCAAGCAGTGAGTAAGTGGGAAGAACGGTCTTCCCTACATGCTCATGTACTGAGGGGGAACAAGGATGAACTTAATTTTAATGGGGCTTCCTGGTGCTGGTAAAGGTACACAAGCCGAACAGATTGTTGCCAAGTATAACATCCCTCACATTTCAACAGGAGATATGTTCCGTGCAGCTATGAAGGCTGAAACTGAACTTGGTCTACAAGCAAAATCTTTTATTGATAAAGGTGAACTTGTTCCAGATGAAGTTACAATCGGAATCGTTCGTGAACGTTTAAGTCAAGAAGACTGTGTAAAAGGATTCTTACTAGACGGTTTCCCACGAACAGTTGCACAAGCATCAGCTCTTGAAGAGATTATGAAAGATCTTGGCAAAAAAATCGACTATGTTTTAAACATTAATGTGGATTCAGGACTGTTGTTAAAACGTCTTACAGGCCGTCGCATTTGTAAAGAGTGTGGTGCGACTTACCACTTAGAATTCAATCCGCCAGCAAAAGCTGACGTGTGCGATAAATGTGGTGGCGAATTATATCAACGTTCTGATGACAACGAAGAGACTGTAGCAAATCGTCTAGATGTGAATATTAAGCAAACAAAACCGTTGCTTGATTTCTACGAGGAGCTTGGTTACTTACAAAGCATTAATGGTGAGCAAGATATCAATAAAGTATTTGCTGATATCGATGTTCTCATCGGAGGCTTAGCGTAATGATTATCTGCAAAACTCCTCGCGAGATAGAAATCATGCGAGAAGCTGGCAGAATCGTTGCTTTAACTCATCAAGAGTTGAAACAGCACATCACTCCAGGAATTACAACGAAAGAGCTCGATCAAATAGCGGAAAAGACGATTCGAAAATATGGTGCTACGCCATCTTTTAAAGGATACAACGGATTTCCGGGAAGCATCTGTGCTTCTGTAAATGAAGAGCTTGTACATGGGATTCCAGGAAAGCGCAAGCTCAAAGAGGGCGATATCATCAGTATCGATATTGGTACGAAATACAATGGGTACCATGGAGATTCTGCATGGACGTATCCAGTTGGAAACATTTCTGAATCTGTTCAAAAGCTACTTGATGTCACAGAAAAATCGTTGTATCTTGGTCTAGAACAAGTAAAACCAGGCGAAAGATTATCAAATATCTCACATGCGGTTCAAACGCATGCTGAAGAGAATGGATTCTCGATCGTTAGGGAGTATGTTGGTCACGGAATCGGGCAAGACTTGCATGAGGCCCCTCAAATCCCGCACTATGGTCCACCAAATAGAGGCCCTAGATTAAAGCCGGGAATGGTCATCTGTGTTGAGCCGATGGTGAATCAAGGAAGACGATATGTAAAAACACTATCTGATGACTGGACAGTGGTAACGGTAGATGGTAAATGGTGTGCCCACTTCGAGCACACGATTGCTCTTACAGAAGCAGGATACGAAATCCTTACCACTTTATAAGTAGCTGGCTCTCCGGGATTTCAGAGCAGTGTAAAATGTTACTGAAGAAGGGAGAACTATTGAATGGCTAAAGATGATGTAATTGAAGTCGAAGGTACCGTTCTTGAAACGTTGCCAAATGCTATGTTCAAAGTAGAATTAGAGAATGGGCATGTCGTATTGGCTCACGTTTCTGGTAAAATCCGTATGAACTTCATTCGTATTTTACCAGGAGACAAAGTTACGGTAGAATTATCTCCGTACGATTTAAATCGTGGTCGTATTACGTACCGTTTTAAATAATATAGCACTCCGTAATCTTTAAGGAGGTTCGAGACATGAAAGTAAGACCGTCAGTTAAACCAATCTGCGAAAAATGTAAAGTTATTCGTAGACGTGGAAAAGTAATGGTTATTTGTGAAAACCCTAAACATAAACAAAAACAAGGTTAATCAGAAGGAGGTGCATTCGGAATGGCACGTATCGCAGGTGTAGATATTCCTCGTGACAAACGCGTTGTTATTTCTTTAACTTACGTATTCGGCATTGGTCGCACAACTGCTGAAAAAATTCTTGCTGAAGCTGGTGTTTCTGAAGAAACACGAGTTCGTGATTTAACGGAAGACGAATTAGGACGTATCCGTGATATCATCGATCGTATTAAAGTTGAGGGAGACCTTCGTCGTGAAGTATCTCTTAACATTAAACGTCTAATGGAGATCGGTTCTTACCGTGGTCTTCGTCACCGTCGTGGTTTACCAGTTCGTGGTCAAAACTCTAAAAACAATGCTCGTACACGTAAAGGTCCACGTCGTACAGTAGCAAATAAAAAGAAATAATAAGTAAAGGAGGTTGAACTAACAATGGCACGTAAAACAAACACTCGTAAAAAACGTGTGAAAAAGAATATTGAAGCTGGTGTAGCTCATATTCGTTCTACTTTCAACAACACAATCGTAACACTTACAGATACTCACGGTAACGCACTTTCTTGGTCTAGTGCTGGTGCACTTGGTTTCCGTGGATCTCGTAAATCTACTCCATTCGCTGCGCAAATGGCTGCTGAAACTGCTGCTAAAGCTGCAATGGAGCACGGTTTAAAAACTTTAGAGGTTACTGTTAAAGGTCCTGGTGCTGGTCGTGAAGCTGCAATTCGTGCTCTTCAAGCTGCGGGTCTAGAAGTAACAGCAATTAGAGATGTTACTCCAGTTCCTCATAATGGATGTCGTCCACCAAAACGTCGTCGTGTGTAATTTTTCTGTATAGAATTTTCCCTTTTGTCTATAATGGATATGATGCATTATCGAGAAATTTCGTACAGAAACATCGCTTGTTGTGCACAATCGGGAACTGCCTAAGGGGGACTTTCGGTTAAACAGGGGATTACCCTTTGTTTAGCCGGGGTTTCGACGTTTTGAAGGAGGGTTTAGTTAATGATTGAAATCGAAAAGCCAAAAATCGAAACGGTTGAACTTAACGAAGATGCTAAGTATGGTAAATTCGTAATTGAACCGCTTGAGCGTGGGTATGGTACAACTTTGGGTAATTCCTTACGTCGTATTCTTTTATCCTCACTCCCTGGTGCCGCTGTTACTGCTATCCAAATCGATGGCGTATTACACGAATTTTCAACAGTTGAGGGTGTAGTAGAAGACGTTACAACGATCATCTTAAACTTGAAAAAGTTAGCTCTTAAAATCTACTCTGAAGAAGAGAAGACGTTGGAAATCGATGTACAGGGCGAAGGTATTGTCACAGCTGCTGATATTACTCACGATAGTGATGTAGAAATCTTAAATCCAGATTTATACATCGCAACGTTAGCAAAAGATGCGCATTTCCGCGTGCGTTTAACTGCAAAGCGTGGTCGTGGGTATACGCCAGCTGATGCAAATAAAAGCGAAGATCAACCAATAGGAGTAATTCCTATTGATTCTATTTATACTCCAGTATCACGTGTGACTTACCAAGTGGAAAAGACACGTGTCGGACAAGTGGCTAATTATGATAAGCTTACGCTTGATGTATGGACGGATGGAAGCATCGGGCCAAAAGAAGCTATCTCTTTAGGTGCCAAAATCTTAACTGAGCATTTAAATATCTTCGTTGGTTTAACTGACGAAGCACAAAATGCTGAGATTATGGTCGAGAAGGAAGAAGATCAAAAAGAAAAAGTTCTTGAGATGACTATCGAAGAACTAGATCTTTCTGTTCGTTCTTATAATTGCCTAAAACGTGCAGGAATTAATACTGTACAAGAGCTTGCGAACAAAACAGAAGAAGATATGATGAAAGTTCGTAACTTAGGACGTAAATCCTTAGAAGAAGTTAAACATAAACTTGAGGAATTAGGTTTAGGTTTACGTAAAGACGACTGAGGATTTAAACCCATCAACAAAGGAGGGAACTACGAATGGCATACAGAAAATTAGGCCGTACAAGTGCGCAACGTAAAGCTATGTTACGTGACTTAGCTACTGATTTAATTATCAACGAGCGCATCCAAACGACAGAAACTCGTGCAAAAGAACTTCGTTCTGTAGTGGAAAAAATGATCACTTTAGGTAAACGCGGAGATCTTCATGCTCGTCGTCAAGCAGCATCTTTCATTCGTAACGAAGTAGCTAACGTTGAGACTGGTCAAGATGCACTTCAAAAACTATTCGCTGATGTAGCTCCACGCTATGCTGAGCGCCAAGGCGGATACACTCGTATTGCAAAAATTGGTCCACGTCGCGGAGACGCAGCACCAATGGTAATTATCGAGTTAGTATAATGATAATTAAAAGGGCAGGACAGTTCTTTTCAAGTAACTGGTCATGGCCCTTTTTTTTAAATACAGAAATTAATAGGTGAACTTGATGAAAGAAAGGGTGCCCTGTATTGAAACAAGAAAAACTTCGTGTAGAGAATATATCATTTCAATATCCTGGTACAGCTTCTTATGCATTGAAGGATGTCTCATTTTCCTTATATGAGGGAGAATGGGTATCTGTTATTGGACAAAATGGATCCGGTAAGTCTACCCTTGCCAAGTTGTTAAATGGACTATTTCTTCCGGAATCAGGAACCATTACTGTAAACGATACAATGGTTTTATCTGAGGAAACGGTATGGGATGTTCGAAAACAAATTGGTATGGTATTTCAAAATCCAGATAATCAATTTGTCGGTACGACGGTACAAGATGATGTTGTATTTGGTTTAGAGAATATCGGAATGCCAAGAGATCAGATGGTAGAAAGGCTAGAACAGGCTTTGCAGCTTGTCCGCATGAAGGAGTTTTTAAACGAGGAGCCACATTCTTTGTCTGGTGGACAAAAACAACGTGTGGCCATAGCAGGCGTTTTAGCGCTACAACCGTCCATATTAATATTAGACGAAGCAACATCTATGCTAGACCCTCAGGGTAGACGTGAAGTAGTTGAGACAGTGAGGCAATTAGTTACTGATAAAGGGATTACTGTATTATCAATTACTCATGATTTAGAAGAAGCTGCACAGTCAGACCGTATTATTATTTTAAATAAGGGAGAGATATTGGAGGAAGGAAAGCCAGAGCAAATTTTTGAATCCTCTCATATGCTCCGTGAAATTGGGTTAGATGTACCATTTTCGGTAAAAATAGCAGAATTATTAAAAAGAAATGAAATTCCTTTGCAAAATACGCATCTTAAAATGGAAAGCTTGGTGAACGAACTTTGGAGATTACATTCCAAAAAGTAGAACATCGTTATCAATATAAAACTCCATTTGAAAGACGCGCACTTTATAATGTAGACGTGTCGTTTCCGAGTGGAGGCTATTATGTCATTATCGGTCATACTGGTTCCGGTAAATCAACGATGATTCAACATTTAAATGGTTTATTGCAGCCGACAAATGGTACAGTTCAAATTGGTGAACATCTCATTTCGGCAAGAAAGAAAGAAAAGAAGCTTAAGCCACTACGTAAAAAAGTAGGGGTTGTCTTTCAATTCCCAGAACATCAGTTGTTTGAAGAAACTGTGGAGAAAGATATTTGTTTCGGTCCTACTAATTTTGGAGTATCTGTAGAAGAAGCAAAGCAAAAGGCAAGAGAAGCAATTGAACTTGTAGGATTAGAGCCAGAACTATTAGAACGCTCTCCGTTCGAGTTAAGTGGAGGACAAATGAGACGTGTTGCGATAGCGGGCGTACTGGCGATGGAACCTGAAGTGCTTGTATTAGATGAACCTACAGCAGGACTAGATCCCAAAGGGCAGAATGAACTTATGGAGATGTTTTATAGGCTACATAAGGAGAAAGGACTTACAGTTATCCTTGTAACGCATAATATGGAGGATGCTGCTAAGTATGCAGAGCAGATTGTAGTCATGTATAAAGGAACGGTCTTTTTGCAAGGAAGCGCAGAGGAAGTATTTTCACATGCTGATGAACTAGAAAAAATTGGCGTGGATCTTCCTATGTCTTTAAAGTATAAACGTGCAATTGAAGAGAAGTTTGGTATTTCAATTCCAAAGGCTACCTTATCTTTAGAGGATCTTACTCATGAAGTTGTGCAGGTGTTACGAAAAGGTGGTCATGAATCATGCAGCAGTTGATTATTGGGAGATATATCCCAGGGAATTCACTTATTCATCAACTTGATCCACGTACGAAGCTGTTGATTGTCTTTTTATATGTATTTGTTGTTTTCTTAGCAAATAATGCGATTTCATATGGATTTTTGTTTTTATATGCACTCATTGCTTTATTTTTTGCAAAAGTGCCGATTCGTTATGTACTTTCGGGCTTAAAACCAATTTTATGGATTTTTCTTTTTACATTTTTCCTGCATATTTTTACAAATAAAGAAGGAGAATTACTACTTCAGCTTGGCTGGTTTTCGATACATGAAAAAGGATTAGAGCAAGGAATATACATTTCTATACGATTCTTCGTTATTATTTTAATGACGACACTCTTAACGTTAACGACAACACCGATTGAGATTACAGATGGTTTAGAGACGTTATTAAAGCCGTTGAAGCGTATAAAAGTTCCTGTTCATGAAATCGCATTAATGATGTCTATTTCCCTTCGTTTTATCCCGACATTAATGGATGAAACAAGTAAAATTATGAAAGCACAGGCGTCACGTGGCATTGATTTTGCTGGGGGTCCGATAAAAGACAGGATGAAAGCAATTATTTCACTACTCGTTCCACTTTTTATCAGTGCTTTTAAGCGTGCTGAGGATTTAGCGATTGCAATGGAAGCGCGTGGATACCAAAGTGGGGAAGGACGTACTAAATTTAGGCAACTGCGCTGGAAAACAAGTGATACAGTAATGATTATAAGTTTACTTTGTTTAGCTTGTATTTTAGTAGGGGTGCGATCGTAATGGAGAATGGAAAGATGGAAAGAATAAAATGTACAGTTGCATATGATGGCATGCACTTTTGTGGTTATCAAATTCAGCCTGAGCAGCGTACTGTTCAACAAGAAATAGAAAAAGCGTTACAAAAGTTGCATAAAGGAGAACTTGTTCGTGTACAAGCATCGGGGAGAACAGATTCTACAGTACATGCGAAAGGACAAGTCATACACTTTGACACACCGCTTTCTCTTGAAGAGTGGCAGTGGAGTAATGCTTTAAATACATTGTTGCCAGATGATGTTGTTATCAGGCAAGTTGAGAAGAAAACAGAAGAGTTCCACGCACGTTACGGTGTTAAGAGAAAAGAGTATCGATATCGTATATTATTATCTAAAACTGCGGATGTATTCCGTAGAAATTATGTATATCAATATCCTTACCCAATTCAAATAGAATCTATAAGGAAAGCTATTCTTCATTTTGTTGGTACACATGACTTTACTTCTTTTTGTTCGGCAAAAACTGACAAAAAAGATAAAGTGCGAACAATTTATGAAATCGAGTTAATTGAACAAGATGATGAAATAATTTTTCGCTTTGTAGGTAATGGATTTTTATATAATATGGTCAGAATTATTGTTGGAACGTTACTTAGCATTGGCCAAGGAAAGATTGATCCAGACAGCATTCCAGAGATTTTGGCGAAACAAAATCGCCAGTTTGCAGGGAAGATGGCGCCTGGTCATGGGCTTTATTTATGGCAGGTACACTATAACAACTAATCCTGGTGTAACATTTGCTTGACATTAGAAACTCAAAAGGATATCATAACATATGGTATTGTTTCTAAAACCACGATTAGCCCCGGAAGGAAATCGTGTTTAAGATAAACAATTGATTTTTTCTATGGAAAAGATAACGAGGAGGGAAACACATGCGTACGACTTTTATGGCAAAAGCTAACGAAGTTGAGCGTAAATGGTATGTGGTTGATGCTGAGGGTCAAACTTTAGGTCGCCTAGCTAGTGAAGTAGCATCCATTTTACGTGGTAAAAACAAACCTACATTTACACCACACGTTGACACGGGTGATCATGTAATTATTATTAACGCTGAGAAAATTCATTTAACAGGTAATAAATTAAACGATAAAATTTACTACCGTCACACTAACCACCCAGGTGGACTGAAGCAAAGAACAGCTCTAGAAATGCGTACAAACTACCCTGTACAAATGTTAGAGCTTGCAATTAAAGGCATGCTTCCAAAAGGACGTTTAGGACGTCAAGTATCTAAGAAATTAAACGTGTATGCTGGAGCAGAGCATCCACACCAAGCACAAAAACCAGAAGTTTACGAACTTCGCGGATAATTAATTAAAGGAGGGCTTACTTTGGCACAGGTTCAATACTATGGTACTGGACGTCGTAAGAGTTCAGTAGCGCGCGTACGCCTAGTTCCAGGCGAAGGACGCGTTATCATTAACGGTCGTGATTTTGAAAACTATATCCCATTTGCTGCATTACGTGAAGTAGTGAAACAACCTCTAGTTGCAACAGAAACTTTAGGTAACTACGATGTACTTGTAAACGTAAATGGTGGTGGATACACTGGTCAAGCTGGTGCTATTCGTCACGGTATTTCTCGCGCTTTATTAAAAGCTGATCCGGAATACCGTCTAACACTAAAACGTGCAGGTCTATTAACTCGTGACGCACGTATGAAAGAGCGTAAAAAATACGGTCTTAAAGGCGCACGTCGTGCACCTCAGTTCTCAAAACGTTAATTTTTGCGAACTACAAACCCCAACCATTTTGGTTGGGGTTTTTTTATGTTGCATTCCTCTTTTGCGTTTTTTGTAGTTTGGAATATTTTAGTGCTACCGTCTCACGTATGCTTCTTCTTTAGAAGTTTAGACTAATACGTATAGGGAGGTTTATAAGTACTATGAATGTCATTGTTAGCTTACAAGAAAAACAAAAAGAAAAGCAGTTGAAATATGAGCGAAAAATGTTGCGAGAACTATCATTAAAAACATTGCGTTCAAATATTCGTGATGCTTTTCAGATACAAGAGCTTCATCGTCAGTATGAAGATTATTGTATTGAATTAGGGATAGAGTCTTATTTATTAGGAGCAAGATATAGTAAATTTGGCTATTATGGTGAATCATTCTTTGATGTGAAATATAGAGCTTTAGAAGAAGAACAGCAATTAACGGAAACGTTATTTCAATTTTTAACGAGTATGACTTTACATGAAATTAAATTGCAAGATGAGGAGTTACTTTATGAATCCTGCCAGCAGTTCATCAGCTTATGGTGGCAGGAAGGATATGAAAAGGGTGAAAGAAGATATCGATTAAAGCTACATTAAGACAAGCATAAACTTTCCTCTTGTCCCATATAAGTAATTAGAGGGACTAGCTGGAGGAGGAAAGGTATGAAGAGAATTCGAATTATCTCTTTTGCACTCGCTGCGGTTGTTTTGTTTTTTTTAGTCAAACAAGAATTTCAAATTACAAAATCGTGGCGAGCTTGGAATTTGCCCTTATCAGGGAAAGTGATTGTATTAGACGCAGGGCATGGTGGACCAGACGGGGGGGCTATTGGTGGAAAGGACATTGTAGAAAAAGACATTACGCTTGAAATCACAAAAAAATTACAAGATTATTTACAAGAGCAAGGTGCATTAGTTATTTTAACGCGTGAAGGAGATTATGATTTAGCTAACAAAGGTACAAAGTCGTATAGTAGACGTAAAGCAGAGGATTTAAGAAGACGGGTGGAGATTGTTAATAAGCCTGATGTCGACTTCTTTGCAAGTATCCATTTAAATGCATTAACTAGCAGTGGATCTAAAGGTGCACAAACGTTCTACCACCGTTCTTTAATTGAAAATGAACGTGCAGCGAAGTTTATACAAGCTGAATTGAGAACGAGTTTAGAAAATACGCACCGTTCTGCTAAAACGATTTCTCATGTATATTTATTAAAGTATGCGAAAACACCAGGCGCTTTAATTGAAGCTGGTTTTTTATCGAATGTGAACGAGAGGTATATGTTAAATTCGGAAAAATATCAGCAAAAAATAGCGGCTGCTATATATCGTGGCATATTACGTTATTTCACGGAAAAGGGAAATCCTCCAAAATAAGGGGGATTTTTTTGTAGTTTCTCTCGTTAACGAAGTTTTCGGAAAATATGTTATACTGGAAATGTAAACGCATTTATTTCAGGAGTTAAGAGAGATAAATTTAATTAACATTACGTTATTTTTCATACAGGGGGCTGGGCTAATTATGGTAACGAAAGAGCAAGTAGTGGAAGCGTTAGAAGGGATTGTAGATCCGTTTTTACATAAAACGTTAAAAGAAACAAGTGCAATTAAAGAGGTAACAGTCAAGCCTGAGAAGAAGCATGTGAGTGTTAAAATTGCAATTGTAAAAACCGGTACAGCGGAACAAATGCAATTGCAGTCTGGAATTGTAAAGTTAGTAAAAGAACTAGGGGTAGCAACAGTTGGGCTTCGTTTTGCAGAATTTACAGAAGAGGAATTAGCACAGTTTGTACCACAAGAAGAAGAGCAAAGTGAATCTTTATTGTCACCGAATTCAAAAACGACATTTTTAGCAGTGGCGAGTGGAAAAGGTGGGGTGGGAAAATCAACAGTTTCCGTTAACCTTGCAGTTGCTTTAGCTCGCCTAGGAAAAAAAGTTGGTATTATTGATGCGGATATTTACGGTTTTAGTGTACCGGATATGATGGGTATAGAAAAACGTCCTATCGTAAGAGGCGATAAGATAATTCCAGTGGAGCGTCTAGGCGTAAAGGTAATCTCAATGGGATTCTTTGTAGAAGATAATGCACCTGTTATTTGGAGAGGGCCTATGCTTGGGAAAATGTTAAACCACTTCTTCACAGAAGTAGAATGGGGCGATTTAGATTATTTAGTACTAGATCTTCCGCCAGGTACAGGTGATGTTGCGTTAGATGTGCATTCGATGTTGCCATCTTGCAAAGAGATTATTGTAACGACGCCTCATCCAACAGCAGCGTTTGTAGCAGCGCGTGCTGGAGCGATGGCTTTACGCACAGAACATAGTATTCTCGGTGTCGTTGAAAATATGGCGTATTTTGAAAGTAAGGCAACTGGTGAGAAAGAGTATGTATTTGGAAGAGGTGGAGGAGATAAATTAGCTATCGAATTACAAACAGAGGTACTTGGTCAAATTCCACTTCAACAACCTGATTGGAATAAAGAGGACTTTGCTCCTTCAGTATATGAAAATACACATCCAACGGGTATTATTTATCTTAATATAGCTGAGGCAGTCATTGACAAAACGGCTGTTACACAAAATTAAAATGAAACTTTAATCAGTGGGAGTCTTGCTACCTGTTAATAGCGTAATAATGAGTGGACAATGTATATATTGTCCACTCATTATTATAGTTATTATTTTTACTGTTGTTTTTCCTTCTCACCTTCGCCGCCTGCTTCTTTCTTATCAGATCCGGCTTTTTCAGCTTTCTGCACACCCTTACTAATGATATCAATCATCTTAGCTTGGAAGAGTGGGCTTTCAGCAGTTTCTGTTAATACTTGTTGTAAATATTGACGGTATTCTTTACTCTTCATTGTTTGCAACATCATTTTTTCTACTTCAGGATTTTTCATAATTTCTATGACGCCTGCTTGGTATTCAGGATCTTTTAGTAAGGTTTTCATTAAGTTTGTTTGTTCTTTTCCCATACTTTTAGAGAATTTCGATGAGAAATCAGGGTCTTTAAAGAGCTTTTCCCAAAATTTTTGCCCTTTGTCGGATACCATTGCATCTTCAATCGTTTTCTTTACTACTGTTTCATCTAGTATGAGTGCTTGTTTCATTTTTTCATCAGTTAGTACATCTTGAATAGCCTTCTTACCTTGATCAGTTTTTAAAATATCAACAATCATTTTTTTTGTTTGATCGTAATCTAGTTCGGATTTCGTTTCTTTTCCTTGTGCGCATGCTACAAGTGCGATAAGTAGAAAAGAAGAAACGAAAACGAGTAGTATCCGTTTCATAAGTCGGAACTCCTTTCAGCACAGTTCTCTTTTTTAATATAAATATCTTTAAGGAATTTATGCATGAACATGGCTAGCTTTTTGAAATTGGCATTGATACAATTTAATTAGAAATATAAGAATAATGGGGGATGTGTTGTGAATAGCCGCAAGTGGGTACGACTATTTTTAACGACGTTGTTTCTTGGTGGGATTAGTACGGTCATTATTGGGTTTGTTTTGGAGTGGGATAAGTACAATAAATTTTTTCAAAATTTCGACGGAAAGGAAATTCTAGCAGTGTCTTTCTGGTTGATGGGTGTAGGGTTTATTTTTAGTGTTATAAGTCAAATGGGGTTCTTTGCATATTTAACAATTCATCGTTTTGGAATAGGGATGTTCCGATCACCTTCTTTATGGAATGCAGTCCAGCTTTTCTTTATTGCATTCGTGTTATTTGATTTCGTGTATTTAAGATCTGTACTTATTGAAAATGGGGAGGTTTCATTAGGGAATAACATACTTGTTGCTGGAATGTTATTTGTATTTGGAGCGATTGTTGCTTATGTAAAAAGTAAAGAAACGAATAAAAAAGCATTTGTGCCCGCCCTGTTCTTTATGGTTGTTGTAACAATTCTTGAATGGGTACCAGCACTTCGGATTAATGATACAGATTGGTTATATTTAATGGTTATACCACTTTTATTATGTAATGCATATCAATTACTTATATTACATCGTTTAATCGGAAAAACGAGTAAATCTGCTTAATTGGGAGAGTTCTTTTGAATTTTTACGCCACGATAGTTGTACTACCAGAAATAGTGGAATGAAAAAAGCTCTATTACCTTATTGAAAGGCAATAGAGCTTTTTATACGTGAAGGGTAGTAGGAAAGAAGTTATTTTACATCTTCACTTTTGGTACTTGTGTTGGAAATAAGTTGTGATACGGATATTTGTTCATATCCAGCACTTTTTAATTTTTGTAGCAGCAGTGGTAAAGCTTTATTTGTTTGAAGAGCAGAATCGGATGCGTGTAATAAGACAATATCTCCACCTTTCAAATTATTAGAGACAGTGGAAACGATGTTATTCACACCTGGGTTTTTCCAATCGTTTGAATTATTACTCCAATGAACGACAGTGTATCCGAGTGATTCTGCGATTTTAAGGGTTGCTTTGTTAAATTCGCCACTAGGTGGACGCAATAGCTTGACTTGTTTTACACCGAGTTTTGTAAAAACATCTTGTGCTCGTAAAAGATCTCTTCGTATTTCAGTTGCTTCTAGGGAAGTGTAGGATGTGTAATTATAGCCCATACTACCGATTTCATGTCCATCTTTCATGATGCGTTCAACGATATCAGGGTGTCTTTCGGCCCATGCAGCAGAAAGGAAGAAGGTTGCATTCTTAATTTCCCTTTCTTTAAGTGTATCAAGGATTGGAATCGCTTTTTTGTCTCCCCAACTAATATCAAACGTGAATGCAACTTGTTTTTTAGCGGTATCTCCTTTGTAAATTACCTTAGGGCCTGTAGCAGTTGAAAAAGCAGACTCATGTGAATATGTTTTTAAAAAGAGTAGCCATGCTGTAAATAAGGAAAGTATTACGATTAAGCTAATGTGTTTAAAAGTTTTTTTACTCGTAATAAAAAAGAAAAACATAATATTACGCCCCTTTGTCCAATCCTTTTCAGTTACATATATGCTTTACATATAAAAAAGAGAACAAGGGATTAATATCGTAAATAGTGGATATAATAAATGATAGGATTTTGATGATTTGTTTCTGACAAGTGAAAATGTGCGGAACGTTTACTGCTACGTAAGGAATGATTGAGGTGATGATTTGCTTGGGATTATGTTGACGAAAGAAGAGAAAAAAGAAATGGAATACATATTGAAGAGAGAGTTAGAGGAACTTTTATTTGATTTTGAAGATGAGCGTATTCATGATGTTGTAAAAAAAACGATGGAAGAAAGGTATAAAATCATTTTTTGTTTATTTCGGAGAGTTGCTAACGCAGAAGAATGTATTCGTTATGTAAGAAAAAGAATTTTTTATTAAAAAGTGTTGACGTTAATAGTTAGTATATGATAAATTAATAACCGTCGCTGATGTGGAAACGCAGAAAACGATAAAAAGAAATAAAAAACTTAGTTGACATTGAAAAATGAAGATGTTAACATAAGAAAGTCGCAAATGAGCGGCGAAGTAGTTCTCTGAAAACTGAACGAAACAAA
>NUMR01000055.1 GCA_002578045.1 Bacillus cereus | reverse complement strand
ATCGAACAAAATTCTTATTTGAGTAGGGGGATGGGGCAAGGTGGATGAAAAAATAACTTTTAAAGCTAGGAAGGATATTTTTTGGGAGGACTGGGGACATTTAAGGTTGGTTTTCTCAAGAGGTAATGTATATCAGGGTACACTTCATAAGGATGGTAGCGTTACAGCGGAAACGCCCTATTATGAAGGGGTTTCTGATTATGTAGATACAGACTATATAGAAATAATTTAAACAAAATCTTTATTTTGGAAAAAGGAGCTTAAAAGCATGAAAGAACAAATTAAAAAGAATTTTACTTACCATCCGCCTAAAGAGGGACAAACAGAGAAGTTTGTAGATATTAGAAATGAAGCTTTACATTTTGCAAATTTAATTGATGGATCATGCCCGAATAGTCGTGAAAAGTCATTAGCTTTAACAAAACTTGAAGAAGCTGTATTTTGGGCTAATGCAAGCATTGCAAGGAATTAATTAAACAAAATCGTTATTGGAGAATAAGAGGTGGAATTATTGGACAAGTATCGGAAATTATATGTATCACTAAAAAATGAGGATGAACTGATAACGTTATTTAGCAAAGAAAGTTTTAGCGACATTATAGATATGTTGAATGAAGAAAAATTTATAATGCTTTTTGATTTAAGAAACGGATTGTACTTACCATGTGCACTAAATACAGATCATATAACTGTTATTTTCAGGGGAGAAGATTAAAACAAAAACTTCATTTTAGTAGAAAAGGAGACTGAGAAATGAACTTAAAGGAGTACGTCGTTTATAAAGGTGAATCATTGCTATGTATCGGAACTATACAGGAATGCGCTGATTATATGGGCGTACTTCCTGCAACAGTTCGTTTTTATACAAGGCCAGCGTATCAAAGGAGAATAGCGAGTCGGAAGAATGCTAGGAACTATATAACTGTTACGGAACTTGAGGAAGATTAGTATAAAAATTTCATTTTGTAGAAAAGGAGAATGGATATGAATATGAAATACTTTGAATTTAATAATCACGAATATTGGGCTTTAATAGCGGCGGATAACGTTATAAAGGCATGTGAAGTATATGCGGAAGAAGTTGCAGGTGAGTCGGTTGTGGAAGTGCAAAAAGAAGGGGCAGTTGAGGAGATTACAAAAGAAATTGCATTTGGTAAATTTTTAAATGCAGTTGCCCATTTAGAAGAAAATAAAGGTAAAAATTCACAAGATTATTTGAATGATTTTAATGGTCATGAAAACCAAACAGTTTTAATTACTTCAGAATTAGCATAAAAAAGCAGCTAGCAAAAGCTAACTGTTCAGGTAATAGAAATGGGTTGTCTATATTATTGCCGGAATATTGAGTTTTATTCAGGGGAGGAAGAGGAAAATGAGTAGTGCATGTACATGTCATATAGATAAAGATAAGTGTTTTTGGTGCAAAGTGAGTGTAGGGACATTTGAAAGTAACTCATCACAAGGTGTAATTATGATATTGCCTAATGGAAAAGAAATCACATTTCATACACACGATATGAATAATGCTCATGAATTAGCAGATGCGTTAAGTGATAATGTAGTCAAATTAGATATTTGAATAGAGAGTGAGGAATAACAATGGGACAAGGTAACCGTGGAATGGCATTTGAAATGCTTATCAATCTAGTGAATGAAATGTATCAGAGAAGGGGAGTGGCGCTTATAAACAAGCGTCCCACTCCTGTGAAGGTGTTAAAAAGTAAAGGTGGTCGTGTATTAAATGGATTCTATGAAGCTAAAAGTACAGTAGACTATGACGGCGTGTATAAGGGACAATCTATAGCGTTTGAAGTGAAGTCTACAGAGAGTCCTACACGTTTTGATTTAAAGAACATTGCACAGCATCAATTGGATTACCTGGAGAAAGCGGAGAAGATGGGGGCAATATGTTTCTTCCTTATAGAATTCAGTAAGGATAAGTCAGTATTCGTGGTATCACTATCAGTTATTCAATCTTATGTAAGAATGTCACAACAGCCAAAAGGTAAGAAGTCGATACCAAGAGCAGACTTTGATATTTATGGATACTTAGTAAATCAGACGGAACGAGCGCCAGTTGATTATTTACAATACGTAGATGAAGTAGTAGCGCCAGTTGTGTTCGATGGAATGATTCAGTTTGATCAGGAGCATAAAAAGGTAGCAAATAACATTGAAGCAGCAAAAGGGAAGATGGCCAATAAGACACATAAGTTATTAAAGGCTTAATGAATAACAGAACCATGCAGAGTGGATGGTGGGGACTACTCGCTATGCATGT